>NZ_QASA01000003.1 GCF_003340495.1 Adhaeribacter pallidiroseus | reverse complement strand
TTTCTCCGCTAAACACCACGTCCCGCGCTACAGTGAGGGCGCAATTGCATTCGGTAAAAAAGGGATATCTGAGAGGCCTAGCTGGAGAGAAAGCGGTAAAAACGGTTTAAATCTATCGCTCCTTAACTGGAATAGATTAGATTTTTATAGCGGCCATTGTTAAAAGCGCTCCTTTTTAAGCGAAAATAGCGGCTCCTAGCGCCAGCACCATCCGATAGGCGTCGTTGCCCCGTCCTATTTCCGGGAGTAAACAGATAAGTCACTGATGTTGCCATCGTTGCAGATAGCAGGCTGCTAAAATCCGCCGCAATCCCCTGCTTTACCACGACTCGTGGCGTAGCGGGCACAAGGGCACGCTTAAAAAAAACGGCTATCTGAAAGAGAAGGAGTTCGCCTAAACAAACCGGATCCGACGAACTCCTCTCCCTGGTTATCCCGTGCTGAGAGGTAAACTAGCTGTCGCTTCGCGGGACGCCCGGGGGCCAGTTGTGGTCGGCCATAAATTCGTAAAAGCGTTCTTCGTCCACTAAATCCGTTAAGGAAAAAGTATCTTTGGTTTCAATGGTCAGATCATAATAGACCCGGTTCCAGGGCCCCACCTGGCTAGCTTCCAAAACCCGGGAGACATACTCGGTCCAGGATCCCTGCTCCAGGCCTAATTCCTGGACCGCCTGGTACTCGCGCCGGTCGAGGACAAAGATTTGTTCAAACTCCTGGAGCATGCTCACCGCATCTTCGGCAGTAGTAAGCTCGGGCGGTAGCAAAGCGGCGGCTTTGTTGATTGCCCGCTTGATCCAGCACCACGGGCACAAAGCCGTGCTGTTGACTCTCCCAGTAGAAGCCTACGGTTAAAGCGTAAGGTTTGCCCTCGTGGCGAAACTTGACCCCCATCAGATGCTGCAACGCTTTAAAGCGGTATTGGCCAAAGGGCGGGGACTCGGCGCCATCCGGGGCTTCATCCGTAGCGTGGACCGTGGCGAGTACCAGTAACAAGTGGGTGGCGGCGTGGTGTATTCGACCGTGACTTCCAGGGCGATCTCCTGGCCTTTGTGGGTATCTAATAAGGTAAGGAACATAAGGGTTGTGTTAAAATGCGACAATAGTTTAGAGCTCCTCTAGCGGCGGCGCTCCTGGAGGATCGAGGAAGCCGCTGGGGCAGCAGCAAAGCTAACAAAATCCGGCTTGTAAACATATGTGTATACAGATAATTTTCCGGGAAGCCAGACCTTTAAGGAGTGAAGAATCCAGCAGAGATCAGCAGCTTTGCCGACATCTAAGAAAGTTACGGCAAGAGCGGGGCTACAGTCAACAAGCTTTAGCGGACGAGGCGAATCTAGCCAACAAACTATTTACCGGATTGAGAAGGCGCAGTTTACCGTTACCCTGGATGTGCTGGTGAGCTTAAGTGAGGCCTTGCAAATGCCTTTGAAAGAATTAGTAGACTTTCCCCGGGAAAGTTAATCACCCCACCACCAGTTATATATTCTTAATTGAAAACTTACCGGAGGATCATTGCTTAGGCGGTGGGATGCTCCGCTAAGCGTTGCTGGACTTCAGCAATTAAAGCCATGGGAGTCATCTCGAAGGCGGCCGCAAGTGCAAAAAGAGACCCTAAAGAAGGTTGATTCCTGCCTTTCTCTAACAAGTAAATGTATTTGCGGTCTAGGTTACAGCGTTCGGCTACCTGCTCCTGGGTTAAGCCTTGTTGCCGTCTTTTGTCGTACAGTACCCGGCCAAAGACGTGGGCGAGTTTCTCCATGGTGGAAAAGTAAAGCAAGTAGGAGAGATAAACAGGAAGTATACTTCCCATTCAGCAGAAAATGGTTTATCTTGGGGACTATTCTATAAAGTAACGCGTGTATGTTCCCTATGACTTCCCTGATTCCAGCTCCCTTGATTGTCCTGCTCTTAAAAGAAGAGCTCAAAAGTCAAAAGCTCATGTCTGGTTTGAACCAACTAGGGATTGTGGCCGAACCCTATCAAAGTGATCTGGGCCGGGTGATTCTGATGTTGATGGGTTTTGCCAACAGTGAGCAGGACGAGGCGTTATATACTTTTTATAATGAACAGTTAGGGTTGTTTACCGCATTAGAGATCGGCGTATTCCAGCAGCAGCTAGATCATTTAGCTTTACGCCTGTATCAAGAGCTAGAAGCTATCCGAAGGTAATTCTATTTATCATAACACTGGTTATGAGACTTCATTCCAGGGCATTGAGTCTAACAAATGGTTGAGCTAAAGAAAGGGTAACAGTTCTATTTACTTGACTTTTTTTAATTTAATATAGGCTGAAATAGGATCCCAATGAATCTCTTTTACCTGCCCGTTTTCTATTTTAAAAGAATACCGATCATTCCCTAAAGCCCATTGCTGCTGGCCAACATAGGTTAGAGTGTCGCCATTAGTCTGCCAGCTTCTTTTTATAACTAACTTCGAATCAACCACCTGGACGTTCAAATCGAAAAGGCCCTTATAGGTTCCTTGATATAGGGAGAGATCACCCTGAAACTGGTCGGTTACCTTTTTTTTAGCCGGAAGCAACCGGTCAGCAATCGGTAAGGATATATCGGATTCACTGGCCCGGCGGTAGGTATTTTGTAGGACAATAATAGTTAGCTTTTGTTCCGGAAAATAGCGGGAATCACACAAGATGCCACTGCCTGAGCCGCCGTGGCCAATTACCGAGTAACCCTTGTACCGGAATACTTGTAATCCTTTGGCATAGCGCAATACGGTGCCATCCGTTAAGCGGCCCACCCGAATCAGTTCCTGATAAGTCTCCGGTTTTAAAATCTTAGCACTGCTGTGTAGGGCTTGATTCCATTGGAGCAGATCTTCCACCGTGGAAGATAAAGCGCCGGCTGAAAAAGTCCACCGAAAGTAAGGCTGCTCGGCCCGGGTTAGTTTCCCATCTTTACTCACATTGTTATACCGTGCGTCCGTAATTTAATAACCTTTTCTTGATCCGATAAGTAGCTATTTTGCATGCCAGCTTTTAGAAAAAGGTTTTTAGTAAGATATTCTTCGTAGGTTTGTCCGGTCAGTTTTTCAATTATTAAGCCGAGTAAGAAATAGCCCTTATTATTGTACATCATCTCGGTACCGGGTTTAAAATCGAAGCGAGCTTTTTCAATTAAGCTCAGGACGGTGTCACGCGAGTAATGGCTATAAAGGATATCGCCTAAGCGCACCTCTTTTATACCGGAAGTATGATGCAGTAACTGCCGAACCGTAATTGCTTCTTTGGGAAAGCTAATCTGCAAGTATTTGCTAATATCATCATCCAGGCTCAAGAGACCTTTTTCTACCAGTTGCATAATGGCCACGGCGGTAAACTGCTTGGTTATGGACCCAATTTCGAAAGAAGCATTCACCGGCATAGGTACCGCAAATTCCAGGTCCGCGTAGCCGTACGATTTTAGCAGCAGAACCGAATCGTGGCGCATCACGCCAATGGCTATGCCGGCTATTTGGGAGTTGTCTACCAGGGCCTGCGCCAGGGAATCGACGTATCTTTCCAGTGGCTTATTCTTATCTACGGGTCTTTCTCTAGTAGTTAAATTAGCGGGACCTTGACACGAAAAGGTAAAAAGAAAAAGCGCCAAAAGGCAGGAGACTACCGGAAGGAGTAACGATTTCATGGGTTCATTAATGGCTGTTGGAAATGGGGGAAAGATGGCCATGAATAAGCACTAAAAATAGAATGAGATTAGCCTCGTGCTTAAAACTATAATTTTTTGAAATGCTTCGGCAGCCAACCCGTCATTTCTTTAAAAATGCGGATAAAATGACTTTGGTCGGCAAAGCCACATTCTAAAGCCACGTCCGTTAACGAAAGATGCGGATTTCGCAATAAAGCAAGGCTTTTGTTTACTTTTAATTTCCGCCTGTACTCTCCCAAGGTACAGGCAAAATACCTGGTAAAATGTTTCGAGATGGTAACGGGATGCACCTGGGTGAGGGAAGCAAGTTCCGGCAAGGTCACTGGTTCGTTCCATTTATCCTGTAGTATTTCCATAAGCAAGACGGTCCATTTAGGTGGGAATACCCGTTGTTATCTTAACGGATTCTTGCATTAAACTAAGCAGCAGCATTTGGATGGAAGTTTCCGTATCGGAGTCTTTGGTCCGCACTTCCCGATATGCTTTTAAGATTAAGAACTCGCGTTTACGTTTTGGAAACGGCTTGATCAATGCTACTTTCGGAGATGTCGTAGTGCCGTAAAAGGAATAATCTATTTCGAGATTGATGTTTTTAGAAGGAAATTCTTGGGTGATAAATTGATGCGGTTCTCCGCCGTGGCAAAACAGGATATCTCCTGGTAGTCGGGCAAATTCGGTTTTGGTTCTTTTTTCCAAATGTCCTCCTCCCAGCAGCAAACTCAGGTGAGGGTTTGGTGGTAATGCAGGGAGCTGGTGCGGTTTCGGGCGAGTAGATCGTCGTTCCTACCGTCAGCCTTCTAGGTAATGAATATCATTTATTTTTCCGGAGTATTGTCCTTTCAGGAAAGGTACTAGCCTGCTCATACCTTTTCTGAATGGTTTTAGGAGGGTAGAAGGATGAATCTGTTTCTGGCTAGTAAATAACTAATTTAGCGCAAACTTGCGGGTTCTGGCCACATTTAGTTTGTTATCCAATTTAATATATAGGTACTTATAAGTCTTGGCTAGGTGGGAGAGGAGCACGCTCTTCCCGAGGAACAAAGGAATCCGCATTTCTTTTGTTGCAACACCCGCTATATTTTGTTGCTGAATCCATGTTTTTTGTTGCTAATGCCATTGTTTTCTCCTCAGAATGATTGCTTAATACTCTTTCTTTAAATGCTAGCACTCCTTTCTTATTAATTCTTGGAAAACAAGCCCTACTTTACATAATGTGTACTTATCAGACATGCCTTAACTAAGCTGAAAATAGAGTGGGAGAGGAGGTAAGTGCTGCGGGTAGCAGCAGCCTGCAACGTAGCAAGAGTTATTTAGCTAGCTGTTAAATAATTCTTATTCTCCCCTAGGCAATTTTCAGGTTTTTGCCGTATAAGGAGCAAGAAGGATATCGCAGAAGAATTATGGCTGAAAATACCCTTGCGGCTCATGCCCTTAGGCCGCTTTATTCGGCAGATTGATCAGCAGAGCGTGCTGTTTTCTTTTCCTTATCTGAAAAAGAAACAAGTAGAGCAGCTCAAGGATAATGTTTTCCCGGACGATTTGATCCGGCAGGAATTTACGACAATTAAAATCACTTTGCCGAATGTGGCGGAAGGTCCGAGTTTATGACCCGTCTTAATTCGCGTATCCTGGTGGAATGTTATTTATCCCGGATTCCGACTAGCTACCAAGTTGATGAGTGATTCGATAACTGGGTGGGAATGGTCGTTGCTGGTGGGTGTATACTAGCTGTGGGGTATATTCTGAGAATCTGGATTCAGCAGCGGTGGCCTCTTCTTATCAAAAGCATAAACGAAATAGACGTAAATGGTAAGATAGCAGTCGTTAGCAGTAGCAGGGCCATCTTTTCTAATGGACAATCGTATTCTTTATTTCCGGGTTAACTGATTTTAGATGACCTTGTATGACTTAATCGCGGCTCTCAAGAAGAACGACTGGCTTGGACCTGGCAGCATGGCGCCTACTTATCGTATCGATTTCATTTAGGCATCGAATAGCCCTGTATCACCTAAGCGAATCTTTATTGAGGTATACTACCAGGTACAGGGCAATGAGGTGGATTACGTACGCGGCTTTCAGAGCCTGGAACTGCTGGCACCTTACCTGGCTAAAATAAAATTACCGGATGTAATTAGATAATAGTTTACATTAGTAGATTGATTCTGGGCTAACTACCTTAAACATGAAACCATATACCATACTCGCATTGCTTCTAATCTTAAACCTAGTAGGGGCAAAGGCTCAGGTTGTTGCCCCGAAAATAGAGCGGTTCCCATCCATCCAGCTGAAAACACCAGAACTCCACGATAACTACCTGGCCCAAGATCCGGCGGCGTTCTTAAAAGGTCTTCAACAGAAGGGGGTGACCAGCCAGCACCTATCAGGGGATCAGAAAGCAAAGGGAGAGGTACCGTTGCAAAAGAGTATAGCCACGAAAATGCCCATTATGCAACCGGACTCTACCATTAAATTTCAAATTCTGGCTGTTATACCGGATTCCACTACGCTTTATCACATGCCCGTCAAGAAGCTCGATTAATCAAAAGATAAAAATTTTATATTGAACCGGCTATACTTTTAAGAGTAATTTAAATCTTTCTTTAAAAGTGCCAGAAAATGCGCCAATAATAAACCCACTCCGACGGCTGGAAAAGCATTTTTTCTGATAACGACTGTTATGTTAAATAGGGTTGGTTTTCTGGGTTTTGTTACATTAGTTATTTTTCAATTAAGCGATTAACCATAAAGCCTAATTTACAAGAGAGGAGAAAAGTTAATCACTGCTAGCCAGAGTAACAAACTGGCGCTAGGCAGCCTAAGTAGCACGCAAGCAGACAGTACAGGATGCTATCACAGCGTGTTGGCTGATTGAAGATACCGGTTCATCATTAATAGGTTTTTTATTTCTTCAATTCACAACATTGTACGCCTTCTTTAACAAACTATCGTTATTTTGGACTGATATAATTTCTACATCCAACAATACAAAACAAACTTTCATGAAAAAAAAGCTTTCATTAGTAGCCCTTTATTTTTCTCATTTTATTTTTCTCAAGCCCAAACAGAGCAAAACCAGGATGACACGCTGAAACCTCTCAAAGGAGATATTACCACTGAACTTACTTTAAATTTGTTGAAAGAAGGTTTTACCTTCAATAACCCCGGAGTTAGTTTAGGACCTTATATAGGCTTAGTAAAAGCAAGATATTTTAAATCAGATAATACTGCTTTAAGATTTGGATTAACCTTGTTCATGATTCAGAAAATAACGAACCATTATTAACTGACCTTACAAGTAGCCAAACAAGTATTTGGCTATTGAGTGCAACTACCGGAATCGAAAAACATTTTAGTGGAACAAAAAAGTTATCGCCCTATATAGGTGCAGAAATTGGCTTCACCTCCACATTTGTAAAATCTGAATATACAGGGCCTGATAGAGAAATTTCTGTTAAAAATGGCTATATAGATGATAATCAAAATCCTAATGGAAGACCTGGGTATTCGCAAATTGGCTTAAATGCAATTGTGGGCGCAGATTATTATTTTGTTAAAAGATTTTATGTAGGCATGGAATTAGGCTATGGAATTCAATATAAAATTTCTAAAAAAATTGAAATTAAGGAAAATGGCATTACTACTTATGCAGATAAAGTAAATGGTTTCCGACAATTTGCTTTAGGCGCCTATGCTAATCCTGGACTGAGAGTAGGTTTTGTATTTTAGGTATGATTAACCTGGCCAGTGCTTAGCAGATTGACCAGCAAGCGAGTAGTCGGAATAGCTTTTTCTGTGAGCAAGCACGACCCCTACGGATGTAAACTAACGGAACAATCTTTTTCTTAGGGTGCGGAGTAAGGGTCAACGTTTCTTAGGACAAGTCTCATAGCAAATCGTCTCGTAAAACGACCGTTTTCTTGAGATTGGATAAAGCCATTTTACATATTCTTACGTATAGGCCTACCTAGATATCATGTGCCGGCTTTTTATTCTTCAAATTATCGTAATAGGTAAAGTCTTTAACGATTTTTCCATTTTCAATTGTAAAAATTGTGCATATTGGAAGTTCCAATTTAGAATCATCTGGCGCGGTTCCGCTCGATACAAATTCCACAATAATATGGTTTTCGCCTGATGGGTATACCTGGATAACATCATCTTTCAAATCAGGAAAAGCTTCATTTAATTCACTATACTTTTGAGCAATCTGTTCACGCGTCTGTTTTACAATTCCTTGTCCAAGGGAAGGGTCTTTAAACGCAGTTGTTTCTGAATACATTTCCGCCATCTTCTCCCAATCGTGGTTGTTAAAATGTTCAAAGTACTGCTTTACTACATCCATGTTTTTAGTGTCCATTGTTAGTTGGATTTGGTTGTTACAAGAATTCAACACTACTAAGATGACTAAGATTATCAGGCTTTTTTTCACTGGTCGGTCAGCTTAAACTATTTATTGAAAAGGCAGTTTCCGCATTTTGTTTTATTAGAATACCAATATGAATACTAGCAGATAGCTAAAGTAATTCCGGTTACTTGCATTATGGATGGAGAGTTGCCGAAGGCCTATTCTGCGAACCAATTTTTTACTGGAGTAGTGGCGGCTCTCTTGCTCCTTCTTTGGCCAATTTAGTGAATGCTTTTCTAATTCCAGCGGCCAGCGGGAGCTCCGGGCTATTCCGGGTGTTTTAACTACTGCTAGTGCCAGACCTTTACTTTGTTTTCCTTTCCCTTACATATAACGAAAGACAGAAAACGACCTTTATTGAATATAATAGTGGGTATACCTTTTTGTAAAGCAGTCCGCGAAACTTGATTATGTAAAATTAAGAAGTATAGTAATCTCCTTCTATTTTCAGCAGTTATAATCGGTATAAAATAAAAGTAGATAATCGGCGTCCTTACCTCGTATTCGGCTAAGTATATTCTTAAAGGAAGATATTTAAAGCCGGAAAAGCTACGGACTGCTCGTTTGTTCTTGTACAAAAAAATCCTTATGTTTTTCGCCGGAAAAGCCCGATAACGCTGGCGATTAACACCAGGCCAATTGCCAGCTTAAAGAATACTTTACGGGGAGAAGTTCGTTGAGTGCTTTGGGCCGGTAAACCACCCAATAGCAATTCACCATTAATTACTGCTAGCACTAGGCGCACTGTTTGGGTAGGGGCATCCCACTGGGGAAAGTGGCCGCAATCATTAAACCAATGCAGGTGAGCGTCGGGAAAAGCAGCTAAAGCCCGCGTTGCTTGCCGGGGAAGACAAACCCGGTCCTGCCGGCCCCAGCCAATGACCAATGGTTGCTTAATGGTTCCCGGAGGAACCCCTTGTTGCCGCTCTCCGTGAGCTAATTGGTCTAAGAGTTCATCAAAAGAAGGGGAGCTGGCAAAAGTGCGCATTTCGTCGCCTACTAAGGTAGCCGGTAATTGCCAGGGACGAGCAGAAAACTGAGCTAATAGGGCCGTACGGCCAATGGGGTTTCCCAAGAGGGTTGGCATTATCGGTTGCAATAACCGCACTAGGCGCACGGAAGTAGCCACTGAATAATAAAAAAAAGGTACTTCCCAGCCCCGCCAAAATCCGCCGGGGTCCAATGAAACAACGGCGCCTACTATTCCCCCGCGTCGAGCTAGCTCTAGTACCAAGCGGGCACCCATGGAACTACCTACCGCATCAATACCCATTAAATCCTGTTTTTGCAGAAAATCTGTAACGGCATCCGCCAGCGTACGGATAGATACTTCCCCTCGCAAGGCCGGGGTAGCCCCGTGGCCCGGTAAGTCAACGGCAATAACTTGCCGACCCGCTTCAACTAGGGCATCCAGGATCAGATGCCAAGAACGCGAGCTACCGCCAATTCCGTGAATAAGTAATAGCGGCTTACCGGTGCCGCGGCGAATGCAGTGCATATCCATAAGATATTGGAATCAGGAGCTATGGCGTAATAGCTTAGGACTATTTACGGAGTTAGGGACAGTCAAGTTGGTGTAGCCGTTGATTAGCGCAGGGAAGGACCATTACTAGGAAGGGTCTTTTTATTGCAGTCGATAAACGATGGTCCTATTAAGTCATTATTCTCCTTTAAAATTACAATGTTAGTTTATTAACTAGCTTGATGGTAAGTAGCCATGCTTTGTCTGTCTTGTCCAGATATAGGTTGACCAAAATCGTCTCGTGAAACGACGATATAATGAGAATGCAAAAGACCTGGTTATACCAGGTCTTTTAGCTTTATAACTTTCTCATTAAACCATCTTAGAAATCAACAAGTGTTCTTGATTTTTGAGATGAGTTCTGATAGACGAAAAAGTAATAACATGATTTATGAAAGAATTTAGTTAAAAGAATAAAGCATTTAACTCGTTCATGGATATAACATCCTCTTTTTTGTTACCCTTAACAAGGATAATTATTTCTTCATCGAATTCTCCTTCCCGCAAGATCCCCACGGCAACCTCTCCTTTCTGATACAACCACAAGGATCCATTGTGCGTGTTTTTAAATCCAGCTCGCATTAAATTTACGTGTTCTATTTTCATACTATTTATTGTTTAACTATCAGCACCGTTACTGACAAAATAGTATAGGAAAAGCTCTCGTAGCGATTAGCCATTAATTCGCGGAAGCACGAATCAGAATAGAACTTAAAGTCTATGAGCGAGTCCGGTAAGGAAAAATATTTAAAGGTGGAACTTAATTTAAAATATAGTGTTTTTTATATGTTTAAAATTAAGTTCTTCTTCAATTTCTTCCTTCATGAAACACCTGGTTACTCTTTTATTACTGGTATTCTTTTTTGAAAACACCACATTAGCCCAAAGTGCCCTCGTAGAAGTAGCGGATTTATCTGTTAAAGTCCCAGGAATGGGTTCTAAAGAATACTACTATGGTTTTGAAGCCGGAGATGAATTAGTTTTTGATTTTGTTGACTTAAGCAAGAAAGGACTTAAGCAAGTAGAGATTATAGAATATCCCAATCAAACAAATATGCGGGCTTACAGGTATCTACCTTTACTAAAAGCCTCAAAATCAATAAACGAGGAATTTATCTATTCCGGTTTACCAATAACGCTCTTGCGCAAAGAGCTTGTACTGTTAAAATTAATCGTAAACCCGCCAGCTCCAGCACAATTAACTTTAATACCCAAGTAACTTGGAAAGAAGTAACTGATACTACTTTTACTACCGTTACCAAGCAAGAACTTACGCGCTATGATACTACTTTTACTTATTACACGAAAAAAGAACTAGTCAAAGTAGATACCCTCGCGCAAGAGTTATTTAGTAGAGTCGAACAAGTTGCCGCCGAAACTACCATCGGAAAGCCGAGCGAATCGGTGATTCAAATTAATTTACCGCAAAATAAGACCGCTCCTTTAGAATCTACCGAGCTTATCTCCTGGGCCTATTGGCTAGGGGTAGGACAAGAGGGTCACTTAGCCTTCGAAGCAAACAAAAAGGCTTATGTACAAGCATTAGGTAGTTTAGCCAATGTCACGGGCCATCCTTTGATTGGATTGGCCTTGAACCAAGTAGCCTTTCTGCCCACCGGAAACGCGGGTAGCAACGTGGAATATTACTTTATGGCAGATCGGGCTAATGCTACCATATTTATGAATAGTTTTGATAAAGGTGGTTTTCGCTATTATGATCACGGTAATGGTATCTCGGGCTATGGCCGGAAAGAAGCGCCCACACAGGGGACCTTTTACCTGGGGTTGCATAATGATAACTTCCACAATGATATTAATGTTACGGTTAAAGTGGTAACTGTTGTTCTACGGAGAAAATACGAGCTAAAACAGTATAAACAGCCAACAGTTACACCCCGCTACGAAAGTAAAATAGTTAAGCAGCCTTTAGTAACGATTAAGAAAGTACCCGTTATTACCTAAAAAACAAATAAGTCAAGTTATACTTTCTAGGTAGCTACAAGATGTCACTGGTTAGTATCTAGGTGTGGTTAGCTGTCATTGCTTATAAGTCTTTAATTTCATTTAAGGTTGAATCGACCAAAAAAGGGATTCTACCTTCTGCAAGATCCGTGTAGCATATGGTTTGCGCATTAAAAGTATCTATGGCAATACAATTATCTTGAGAAATTTGGTAACTATCCGCGTAATCTCTCTTTAGTAATCTGTAAAGTATTTCGCAAAACATGCCTAATTCTTGTTTACTAAAACCATAAAGTCTGGGGATCAACCATAAGGCGCCTAATTCCTGTTTATCATCCTTCTCATAAGTAAACAAAAGACTTGGATTAACGAACAAAGGGAAATTCTCGATAGTTACTATTTGATGATCTTTGGGTACTTTCCTGTATTTTGGGGCACTGGAAGGTTTGAATTCTTGAAAATCAAATTCTTTAAAACTAAGAAGGATATCTATGTTCCGTTGATACATGGCCTTAATCCGTATATCTTTGGATCCTTCTAGTTTTGCTCTTAATTCGTTTATTTTAGCATCGTACAGTTCCGCATTATCAGATTTAAAAACATTATAAATACAACTGGTACTGGTAACCCAATAATCACCGCCACCTTCTTCGCCATTGGTTTCACTTTTAACTTTGGCTTCTCTGTTTTTCAATTTAAAAGCAAAGTTTTTTTTGCTCCTTTCTGATCTTCTTCTGAAATCTATTAATTCCTTAATTGTAATTTTTTGCATTCGTTCAGTTCTGAAATATGATTGAAAAATTGGTATAACTGTAAAAGAAATAGTGATGCTGTTACAAATAGCCTTTTATAGCTGTTTATAGTATTATTGATTTACCTTAAAAGGGGAAATTAAAGTTTGTTCCATTCAGAAAACGGTCGTTTTCTGCCTAATGAATTCATCCTGATTTATGTAAATACCAGCGTCCTCTCTATATTCTATTACCGATACGAATGTTACCTGGTACACTAGAATTGCTGTCTTGTTTTAAGAAGAATGTTGCTGTTTTCTAGACTCCTCTAGATATATTTGATGCAGAATAAAATTCAAATCAATGGCCAAAGAAGCAAACATCAGTGAAATAGTACAAACCTTGCAGGAAGCGCAACAAAACAAAGAACTCTTAGAAGCCTTAACCACTAGTCTGGAGCGTTACGTAGCTGGTCAGAAGGAAGGCTTAGGCGAGTTAGAGAGTCTGGTCAATCAAGCTCGCTCAGGTCAGCTGAAGATAAAGAAAAGAGGGGGCTATCGTGGCCGTAGGAAAAAGGAAGCTGAAGGGGAGCAGGAAAATGCCTAAGCCTTAGGCTAATCATAAGACCGAGTACAGCAAAAAGTGGTATTCGGTCTTATAACGAATTCTTAGTACTTCTTATCCGGATAATCTTCCGAATCAATACTAAAGGTAAAAGCTAACTACAATATTTGTCTCAATAACTACTATTATGTTCAACAGAATAAGTAAGTTTCAACTTTTTACTATTATAATGTAATCATTTATCTACCAGATGAACTGATGTGAGTTTGGGTAGAAAGTAAAAACGAATGTCCATCCTCTATAAATTCCACTTCCCCGAAAATGGCCGTATATCCACTATCTGGTCGGGGTACTTCGACGGTGTAAATAGATCCTTGATCTCCCTTCGCTCTACTTATTTGCGTGATAGGTTGAGAGCTCCACACCGCTTGCCGAAAATCCTTTGTTTTGGCCCTACTAATCCATAATTGGGCTTTCGTGGCTCGCTTATCGGTTCGGATCTCTAACCGAATACGATCATTGTCTGGCCGGTACTGCCAAATCAAGGGCGGTAAACTTCTATGTGCGGCCACAGCGCGGATAAAGGCAAAAGCGGTGGCGTTGATTCGCGAATCTGCATCGGCCTGGACATGGTTCGCATTCGAGAGATAAAGCACTGCTTTAGGTCCTTTTAAACCGGGCCAATATAAGTTTAAAGCATCCGTGGTGAAGAAGTTATCGTTGGTGGCTGAAACTATTAACTTAGGTATTAAGAGCTGCTCCCGGTAAGAATACGCGTCCACCATTTGAATCAAACGTTGTCCGCGGGGCTGTTGGAGTTCTTTAAGCAAATCCGTTGTGGTTTGCGAAGGTGTGCTGTAGGCACCAAAGGCTTCTAAATGGTGGGGTAATTGCGCCTTTGAGTTTAAGATATCAATGGCGATGGGAATAATTCCTTTTACGCGTTTATCAGCTGCCGCCGTTAACCAAGTAGTATGTCCCCGCTTCGAGTGACCGGCGATGATAAAATCAGTTACGGCCAGTTGTTTTTGCTGCTTGGCTAATAGTTGTACCACATCCATGGCGCGCACCACACTTTTCACCATAGGAAATAGTAAAGGCCAGCTTTCATCACCCGTTTTTAAGTACTGCGAAAAGGTATAAGCCTGCAGATCATCTTCTTCCTTGCCTTCGAATAAAGGTTGATTGGGAATATCGTAGAGCATCGCGGCCGGCGTACCGGTGGAGTCACTGATCACTTTCAAACTAGCCAGACCAGCTTCTTGGTCATATAGATGCTGCAACACCAGGAGCATAGTAGCCGGGTGTTTGGCTTGGGTAGGAAAGTAAACGATAAGTTTATGGTTCCAGGGAATGCTTTGCCAGGTTTGCGACTGGAAGTTTACTTCATAAAACACCCCGTTACTAGCTAGGCTTGGTTGATTGTTTTGCCAGTGAAAAGAAGTATCTGGTTTGTGAACATATTGGAGTAAGGCATTACTAGGCGGAATGCGTAAAGGCTGCTTTTGACCATAACCATAAAAGGTGCCTAGAACTAGTAATAGGAGGAGTAAACCTTTTAACCTATTGGCTTTCATAATGGTAACTGTGCAGGAGCTTAGCATAGACACATCAATATTGAGTCTACTTTTAATATAACAATAGCTTTTAAATCCAATCACTTTTTGGTAAAATATTTCGTTAATTACCTGAAATATAATGACTTGTAATTTGTTTATTAAACGAAATTTTTGTATTTTTAATAGTAAACAAAATATTATTACTATGTCTAGAAAATTAACTGCTGGTACTCCAGCGCCCAAAAGTGGGCAGTATCAAATCATTGGTCCCCGTGGAGGAAAAGGGCCTGAGAGAACCTCGACAAAAGGAAATCCATTGCCTCCTACCCCTAAAGCTGGGTCTTTCTATAAATTGGTTGACCCGACTAAAACTAAGTAACTTTATAAGTAGATGGATATAAAAATAGTATCCATCTACTTTAACTATTGATGACTCTTTCTCGCCGTTTTGTAAGCTAAGGCTACTACAGTATCTTTCAACCTCAATAATCTTTATTACATTAAGCTAAACGGTTTTAAAAGTAAATGCAATTTTATGGAAACGTCTGCTAATCAAAAATTTAATTGTTATATTTACAGTATAGTTGATTTGCTATTAATTGAAATATAAAGGACTAATTATTATTGTAAGGCTTGAAACAAATTGTTACATATAGAAAGAAAGACTTAACTCCTATTCAAGGTATTAAAGTTTATGAAGGTGCATTAGCAATTGCTAATAAAAGAAAATTCAAAACTACTTTCCTTTTCTTTCTTCTTGTTAAACAAATAAGTAAATCTGGAACCATCCACAATTATATAAAAGTAATAGAGCGACATACCGGACTAAAAAAAGCAAAATATATAATGAGGTAAAAACTTTACACAAATTAAAATTATTAAGTGTTGGTATTAACCGTTTGGGAGAGGCATTTATAATTTTAGCTAATATAAGCCAAGTATATCGCTATTTAGGATTTGAAATATCAAACAATTATGATGAGAATGAGCGTAAAGAGAATATTCATATTCCCATCTTCCGCTTACCCATTTGTAAAAACACAAAAGATTTAGAAACAGCTATCCAGTTTTTGGAGATGCGTCGAAATTGCAATAGGCAAGATATTACCATTAAAAACAAATTTGTGCATAGCCAGTTGAGCAAGAAACTGGGAACCGATTATAAAAACAAAGTAGCATCTAGTAAAATTCGTCGCGCAAAAAAAAGTGCCATTCGAAAGTTAGAAGCTATTAAACAAGCTCAACTTCATCAGCCAAACTCAACGGCTTTGCCCAATAATTTGAACTTAGATGTAACTATATCAACTGAAAAAACGGCCAAGCTATTTGGGTATAAATCCGCGCGCACTGGAACTAATATTCAGCGTCGTTTAAAAAACGAGGATTGATAGATATTAAGTTTCGAGATGAAATTGTTTATGAGAACATCGAGTATTCATTTTTCGCTAATTTAAACTTTCCCAGTAATTACTATTTTGTTGGTGGCGTAATTCGACGAAGGCTTCCTAATAAAATCATTGTTCTTTAGTTTACTTTATTTATTATGATCTAAATAAGCTAATTACTTCTTGCAGCGTTAAGTATACTTATATTCCTATTTGCCAACTGCAACTTGGAGGGTTACTAGGGTTTGTAGCCTAATAGTTTGAAATTAAGCTTTTTAATGAATTTAGATTTAGTTAATAAAATCAAGCGATTAGCAATTATTGCTTTAGCTTCGGATGATCAACTAATAGAAAGTATTGTTTTAAAAGGTGGCAATGCTATTGATCTTGCCTATCACGATAGCAGTTCCATTTCCAGAACTTCCTATGACTTAGACTTCTCGATAGAAGATGGCGATTTTGAAGAGGATGTGGCTGTTATTAGCGAGAGAATTCATAAAACTTTGGTACAGACTTTTGGAGAGCACGGGTTTGCTCTTATAGATTATAAATTTAATAATAGGCCTAAAACACCAACTATTGAGTTTTGGAGTGGCTACCAAGTTACTTTTAAAGTATTAGATCAAAAAATATTCAATGACAATAAAGATAATATAAGTAATCAAAGAAGACTGGCAATCCCGCTTAAGCCTGGACGTTCTTCAACTGGTCCCTCTCCTACTTTTGAATTAGAATTTAGTAAATTTGAGTACGTAGGGAGCAAGGCTGCAATAGATGTTGACGGGTTTACTGTATATGTGTATACCCCGGAAATGATTGTTTTTGAAAAATTAAGAGCTATCTGCCAACAGTTACCACAATATAAGGGTGTTATTAAATCTTTTTCTGCTCGTCCTCGAGCCCGAGATTTTTATGACATACACCTCATTATGGAAATGCATCAGCTTGATGCTAACTCAAATAAAAATAAAGAACTTATAGCGAAAATATTTGGTGCTAAGCAGGTTCCTTTAGGCTTTATTAAAGAAATCAGTACGAATAAAGAGTTTCATAAAGACAATTGGGATAGTGTAAAAGACACCGTTTCTAAATTTGAGAAATCCGAAAGTTTTGATTTTTACTTTGATTATGTAGTTAACACCTTCCAACCACTTACATTCCCTTAGGAAAATATAGCTGCCAATCTTCTGAGAAATCTTTTTCCTGTATTTCGTAGGTCAGATAAAATTTAAATTCTTTCTTTCGGCTTCGTAGGTTCTCTAATTTTTTACCGGAGTATCCCGCTCTCTCTAAATAAAATCCAACGGCTTGATGATAAGGATAAATAAAATTTAAGTTGTCTAAAGTAGCAACCAACTTATTTAGTGAGATTCGGGGCAAGGCATTTTGGTAGGCTTCCAACACTGAGTAAACTCCTCCAGCGTAGCTTGGCCGAACAGTTATATCAATTAAGGTACGTTCCAGATTCGTTACTGGAACATTCTCAATGGTATGAATACCAGTTCTTCCGGTATTCATACCATTGAGAATGAGAAAAGAGAAATCTCCATATTTCGCTTCAGTTAAGGCTCTTCGTTGCGGCTTCGAGAAAGCTGCATCTATTGCTTCTTGCTTTAGTTGCGAGTTACCAGCTGCTTTCTTGCTTTGCTCGAAAGTGACATAAATAGTTTTTGGTACCTGATTAGTTAAATCATTCAGAAATACAGCTGTATAATGGGATAAATAAGATTTGTTGACCAAAGATACAGCTACCTCGAATACATTAGCAGAATCAGTAATATAACGTTCCTTATTATTTAAGTAGCCGTCAAATAAAATTTCGGTTTTAGTTAAAATTCCTCTTTTTTGCAGCTGATCAATAAATCGAACGCTATTAGTAGCAATTGGCAAATTCCAAGCTGCTCTTCTTTCTTCAAATATTCCATTTAGTTGCTCACGCGAGAAAACATTCTGAAGGCTCTGCTTGAAAAAGGACTTAATACTACTTTCAGCAATAATAAATCGGGACTTTCCAGCCATAATTGTATTTATGGTGTTTACATGTAGAAAGTATATATACTTTCTACAAAGTTAGTAGGTTTATAGGATAAAAGCAATAAGTAATTAATAAATCGTTTACTATTACAATAGAAACAAAAAAGTATTAGAATACAGAAAGTATATATACTTTCTGTATAGCAAAGTTAATCGTTTAAAATGATAAGTGCAAGTAGAATTATCTATAATATTAAAGGGGAAGATGAATTAAGAATTACGTAACAATTAATTCCTATGAGCGTAAAGTATATATACTTTACGTTATAGACAAAGATCCAATTTAAAGAGTTAAGTAAATAAACTGCTATCTTTACTTACGCCAATGATTTACTATTACATGCCTGAACAAATTACGCCTTATATCGAGCAGTTTTATGATGATGCCGAGATCTGGCCTATTATCAATGAGGCTAGTTATCTCCAGCAGCAGTTCCAAGAACCCGATATTCTCCATAACACTGTTTGTGTTATCTTGCCCATTGTTCGCCGGCAGCCGGGGTACGTACTCTATCAATTCGATTTAGAGCTCTTTATTAAGCATCCAGAAAGCACGGACTTAGGCCAGCTCGAACTCTACCGTGTGCGGGACTTCATTCGTCAGAAAGTAGACTTAGGGCCACTCATGCAAGGAGTGCAGCAGATTACGGGAGTAGACATCCACCAGGTATTAGAAAAGATAAAACAGCAAATTAAATTTTTGCAGCAGATAGAAAACCAAGACTTACCTATTGCTCCAGCCCAAATGATTGCAGCTTCTTGAGTGTTCCTCTTTTTAAATAAAATAGGCTTTACCTCTTTTAAAGTTTAACTCTGCCTCTCCTAGTTTATCAAAAAGCTAGAAGGAACCATCCAAGCATTATGAGAAATAGGTGGACAAAAAACCCTTCTATTTTTCTCGTTAAAAAAGGCGGTTTATTAGGTATTAAGAGGATTATAAAAACTGGGCAAAAAAGAGTAGTTTTTTTCCTTAAAGAAGAGCACAGCAGAGAAGCAACTTTGTTTTACAAACCACAAACGACCGTTTAAGATTTGTAAAACTGGTAATCTTCCCTTATTTTTATTACAAGATAGGTCAAAGATGATACAAGTGGAGAAAAAGTATGTCGCTTATTACCGGGTATCAACAGCCAAGCAGGGAACCAGCGGTTTGGGATTAGAAGCACAGCAATACGCCGTGGCCAGTTTTCTGAATGGTCAGAAGATTACCAGTGAATACGTCGAAGTAGAAAGTGGAAAGAAAAACAACCGGCCGCAGCTGATTGCAGCCATCGAGCAGGCTCGTAAAATTAAAGGCACATTAGTTATTGCCAAGCTGGACCGGCTCAGCCGGAACGCTTCTTTTATTTTTACTCTGAAAGAAAGCGGAGTTGATTTTGTGTGTGCTGATATGCCCGATGCCAATACTTTAACCATCGGAATCTTTGCGGTGCTGGCCCAACACGAACGGGAGCTGATCAGCAGCCGGACTAAAGCCGCTCTGCAGGCGAAGATTGCTCAGGGTGCCAAATTAGGCAAACCAGAAAACCTGACTTATCAGGACCGGGTGGCCGGTGCCCAGGCATTAAAACAGAAAGCAGCCACTAATCAGAACAACAAGCGAGCCGCGGCTATGATTAAGCTTTACCGTTCGCAGGAATTAAGTTGGTTAGCCATTGCCAGTAAATTAAACGAAGCTGGCTTTCGGGCCAGCCGGGGCGGAGAATTTCAAGCTGTGCAGGTGCAGCGGATTTATCAAAGAATAAAATTATAGATTACTCTCATTTTAGGCCATACGATTTGGCGCTAAATTTACATCAACCCATTTATAAATGAATCTTGTAAACAAAAACTGGCAGTCTTCAAAATACTTGCATAATGCAATTGAAAGCATAAATACCTTACTTGAAAAAGACCCTGATTTATACTCATCATTACGAAATTTATTTTTTGTAATTACAAGTGCTGATATCCCTTCTTTAACAAATCAAACAATTTATAACAGTTCCTCAAACGGGTTTGCTGTTACAGAAAGTAATTATTACATGCCAGAGGTTAGTAAAAATTATTTTGTTCACCTAATAATTGTGAACCAACAAATTTGTGAACAAGCGAATTTGGACGATGAAGAGTTAACAGCTGTATTACTTCATGAACTTGGACATGTATTTAACATGTACAAACAAGAACCTATTCCAACCTTAATTTATTGCCTTAAAACTAATACAACATATAATGCTGACTTAGAAGCCAAAACAAAAGAAGAAAACAGCATTTATAATGAATATTATGCTGACTATTTTGTAGTTAAGAATGGATATAGCCAACAATTGATAAAAAGCCTTAAAAAGTATACAAACCTAGATTTTGCTATAAATCATGATCAAATTGCAAAACGAATTCAAATGATACAAAATGGGGATTGTGAATTTACAGGAATTCTGAAAGAATTAAAACCTATGGTAAAGTAGAAAAGAAGCTACTAACAACACCTAAAAAGTGTTTTAATGCTTTTTAGCCAAGACCGTTAGGGGCAATTGTAAAAAATACTTTAATTGTAGTTATGTATGAGTGATAGTTTCCAATATAGATTGTCGAAAAATCAAAAAGAAGAAATAGCTGAAAATCTAATTGCCATTTTGCAAAAAGACGCAAAAATTACGCAAGCAACTACAGATTTCATTTCCGATTGGATTTCTACTGGTCCCAGCGAAAAAAGGAAAGCTTTTTATGATGTATGGGAGATCGTTCTGAAGAACTATCTGCCAACAGAAAGGCCAATTTTATTTCGGTCTAGCAAAAGAATCATTAAAAAGAATAGAATAGCAAGTTTTACTGGACAGTTAGGATGCGCAAAAAATTTCGGTAAAGATTATTTAATAATCTATGATACATATGAGGTACTCAAATTTGAAGAAGAACTTTATAAACCTGGTGATTATAAAAACACATTCTATCCGCTGATCAATGTTCTAGAAAAAGCTCGAGACTCTGGCGGATGGGGATTCCCTGAAAGAATATGGAATTTTATCGGTGAGAACGAATATATTGTAAGAATTGAGGTTGAGTACCTTAACATATTGAAGTGGGTTAAAAATGATACTGATAAATATCTTGCCTTAAAATACCCTAATTCAAAATAACTACTCATAAAAGCGGATGAGCCGCGAAACGTTATGTAATAACTATGGCTACATTAGCTCAACTCCGCCTGCAGGATTGGTACTCCTTCCAAATGGAAATGAACCGTTACACCCGTAAGCACTTACTAAAGAGATGGCGGGGTGTTAAGCAGAAGCACTACGTTTATTTCATCTTTCATCAAGTGCCAAGTACCCCACTGGTCCGGCCGGTCTACATTGGTTGCACCAGCTCCTTGTACTGGCGACTGGTTAAACACTCCAGTAAGATCACAGAAAACGCTCAGGTCTACTTCAAGGAATATACAACCAGAGAAGAAGCGCTCCAGCACGAAAAACGCTGCATTAAACTTTGGAAGCCACGGATGAATATAAAGTATTCGAACTGGTGGCAAATGGAGCTATTAGATTAAGAACGGTAAGACAATCAACAAGCCATCCTCTATATTTCCTCACAACAATCTTAAAACTAATCTTTATTTCTGGCTTTTTTATAGTGTAAGAAAACTCAATTTTTGAGTGTTCTAAAATTATAGGTAATTCTAAGTTTAACTGCTTGCCTTGCAGTTGCATCTTTAATTAAGAGTCTGGTTCAATCTATAAATATTATTTAAGAAATAAATTAAAAAAATGTTCCATATAAGGAAACATTAAGCTTTATACCACGTTATTAATAAAGTTCCTTTTATGGAACACAAGCCCGTTTTGCTTGGATATGTGTCACGAAATTTATGATATATGGGTAAAAGTATTCCAATTGAAGTAACAGATAAGGTTCATGCATTTTTGCTGAACTTACCCCCCACTAATCGAAAGAAAGTTTTGATTATTTTAGACTTAATACAAGAAGGGTATACGGCAGATTGGATTACTTCGTTGGGCGATGGCCTTTTTCAATACACGATCGAAGCAGAAGGTATAACCTACTCGATGAATGTTTTTTGGGATGATTTTAAACGCTGCCTAATAATAAATTCAATCTACCGAACTAAATGAAAGATGCTAAAAACATCTTGCACACGAACTAAAAAATGAGGAAGGAATTAAACCTCCTTCCTCATTTAACAAACTTAAATTAGTAGAAACTTAAACTTAAAATAATGAAGGAAATGGATAAGAAAAGCTGGATCGCAACTCAATCCAACCCTAATAACAAGGGCAAAGATAGTCCGCTAACAGCGATTGTACCACCTCACATATCGGATGAACCATATACTGATCAAGATCCGGCATATGGCAATAAAAAGAAGACTCTACTGGAAGCTTTTACAACAACTGAAAAACAACTAATGCCTGATAAACCAAAAGAAAAAACCACTCCTTTAAATGCAATAATAGATAATCGATTTAAGAAGGGCACACCGGAACGAGAAGACTTTGAATATGAGAAGTCTCTGGTAGTCCTGGGCGCGAAAATTAAGGAATTAAGAAAAGAGAAGAATTTATCACAAGCAGAATTGGGCGAAAAGGTTCAAGTAACTAGATCTCAAATCGCCAAAATAGAAAATGCATACCACAATTTCACCTTTGCCACTATAACTAAGGTTTTTAATGCTTTAGATGCAAATATTACTTTCCAAATACAACCAAGAGAACCGGAAGAATAAAGTGCTCTCGTAAGAATTATTTGGATTTTAATTTAAAGGGCCTCTTCAAAATGAGGCCTTTTTACTCATCCATTTCAGTAAAAGCGCTTCTAGTTTATAGCAGATCTCTCCAGCATACCTGGCATAATCAGGATGTTCAAGAATTCCTAAATAAATTTTTAACGTTTTAACTTTTCAAAGAAATGGAACTGAACTTCATTACTGAGTTAATTACTCAACTGTCAACCAAAATAATAGACAACCTACCTCAATTATTATCGGTTTTACTCAATGGTTACCTTGCCTTCAGACCAAAGAAAGACAAACCCGGAGAGACCTCCAATCCTCCCGCTAACCCACCTGCTCCTAAACCACAGAATAGTAATAACAAAAACTATCCTCGTAAAAAGCGGAAACGTAGAAAAAGATAATATGTAAAATACCCTTTCTATAAAAGTCAGGTGTAAGCTTCCCCAAAATTAGAACTGTTCAGGAAGAGAAAAAACTTAACTTAGAACAGTACTTATGAAAAGAAAAACCTTCAGTCCCCAACAAGTTGCTAAAATTATCAAGGAATTTGAGGATGTTAAGTAAGAGAAAGTATGGATAAATATCAAGAGATTGATCCAAGATGGCCCCTTGTCGGCATCCAAGACCGGGAACATTATTTGCAGCGCTACCTGGTAGAAGGCCGCTTTCACGCAAACGTGCCAGCGGATATTGTTCATTCCTATCACACCGTTGAACATCTGATCGCCTCTGCTTACTATTATTGGCCACAGTATGATGTAGCCTTGCAAAAGTTACTCGGGATCTGGGAGATGGCGGTAAAGTTCAAATGCCAACAGTTAGGAATCGCCCTGGCTATAGCCGGTAAAAGCAATAAAAAACCAGTTTCGCTCGTATTGAACAAACTCCTGGAAAAAGTATGTGCGCTGGAAAAAGACAAAGAACTCCAAGAGCTGTTGCAGCAAGCGAGAGCACTCAGAAACTACTATGCCCATCCGGATCGACATAGCTTTATGGGAGGTATTGCCCGGCAGCATATCATCAGCTTGGTCAATACCATTAATTTGTTATTCTTAGATACCCAGGTAGTAGTAGCGGCGAAAAAGTATTTGGCGAAATTACAGCAAGAGTTCGGCCTTTTCCAACAAGGCCTGTTTATATTGGTGTGGGCAGATCAGCGCCTGCTGGTGACTAAGGCCCTACCGGTAGCTGTTTATCCAGTGAAAGAAGCTTGGCTCTCTTGTTGGTTTTTCTTACCCGTTTTAACGAATAGCTATGAATCGTTGTCTAATCACCGTTACTCCCCTCCTATTCTCCTAACTTTTTCCAGCTGGCAGCTCCAGGATGATGTTCTAATTGGCATTGACCAATCAACGCAAAAGGAAGTAAAAGTAGCTCTTACTACAAGCCCGCTGCACCAGGAAAAGTGGCTGCACCAGGAAAAGAACGGCAGCAGGTAACGGCCACCGACCGGGAAATTTATGACACATATTTAAAGAGCGAGATAGTTAAAGAGATAAAGCATTTTTTTTATTCTTGTGGTGGGCAAGCTTAATGCTTTGAAGCTCTTTTACTTTTTAATCTAATTCCTAATAGCTATTTTCCTTCATGATTAAAGTAAAGCATCCGGACGAAGATTGCAATCAGAGGCAAGAAGCGTTTCTAACTCAGTGCCCGGCCGATCAGCGGCGTTTTCACGAGTTGTTATTTACGAACGGCAATATTGCGTACCGCTATCACCAAAAAGCCAGAACCTTTTCGCCCACGGTTCAAGATTTTGAAGAATGGCTGGAGGGATTACCCCCTAATATGCAGCAGGACATGCAACAAAAAGGATTTGAAGCTTGTCAAGGCATTTTATCTTTTACCCGGTATGTGAATGAGAAAAATGACATTGGCCTGGAGGAGTATATTCGGCTGCACATGGATCCGGAAGATTTCACCGAATATCAAAGCTTTTTAGCTCAAGCCAAAGAATAATGACTGGATAGCCATTGCCGCAACAAACCCAGAAACAATGATCGTTTCTGTTCGCTCCTAGAACTCATCTCAACAATCAAAAATACTCTTTGATTTTTAAGATGCCCTTATGAGAAAAATAAAAAGCTAAAAATACCTGGAGCTACCAGGTATTTTCTTATATCAGTATTCCGTCGTTTTACGAGACGCTTGGTCAACTGACTCGTCCTGAAAAAAGTTGACCGTTGGTCTTGTCCCTGCTGGTTTAAAAGTGGTCCATTGGCAGCTTGACAGGTATATCTGGGAAGAATTAAAAACCTATTCCAGTTATTTCGGAAATATGCCCCTTAAATGATAGGTTCCTATTAAAAGTTGTTTTTTAGCTGTAGCTTACATTTTCCTAAAAAATCATGGTATAGATTAAGTAGAATGTCATTAAAATTAGACAAATCGAAACTACAGGTTTTCGAGACCGTTCCCGATCTATACTTAATTCTTTCCCCAGATCTGATAATCCTGAATGCCAGCAACGCTTATTTAGAAGCCACTTTTACTTTGCGGGAACAGCTTACCGGCAAACATATTTTTGAGGCCTTTCCGGATAATCCGGAGCATGTGGATGCGGATGGGGTTTCCAAAGTCAGATCATCCTTAGAGTACGTATTAAAACATAAAACACCCCACCAGATGGAGGTGCAGCGGTATGATGTTCCGCGGCCGGCCCATTTGGGGACCGGCTTTGAAGAGAAATTCTGGTATCCCATTCATACCCCTGTCTTAAATGCCACTCAGGAAGTGGAGTATATTATCCAGAAGGTAGTAGATATCACCAAAGAGGTTCAAAGAGAGGCAGAATATAAAAGTTTCGTTAAAAAATCTGCTCAGCAAATAGAACAAGCGGTTTCTTCTAAAAATCAGATACAAGTTGAAAGAGAAAAGCTTTATTCCTTGTTTATGCAGGCGCCGGCTATTATTGCCGTTTTGACCGGACCCGATCATGTTTTTGAACTTGCCAATCCTCGATTTAGGGAGTTGGTGGGGATTGATCGACCGCTAATCGGTAAACGCGTGCGGGAGGCCTTACCGGAAATAGAAGGGCAAGGATTTTTCGAACTTTTGGACCAAGTGTATGGTACCGGCATTCCTTTTCGAGGCACGGAAACACCCGTGCGGCTTGATGCCCTAAACACGGGGCAACTGGAACAACGGTACTTTGATTTTATCTACCAGCCCTTGCGGAATGACTCCGGCGAAATGCAAGGTATTCTGGCCTTTCTTGTGGACGTTACCGAGAAGGTAGCCGCCCGGCAGCGAGCCGCCGCCTTACAGGCCGAATTACTGGCCAATGCTCAAAAGTTAATTCAGGAACGTGAAACCTACTACCAGGTTTTTGAGCAAACGCCGGCCGCCATCTGCATCCAACGGGGACCAGAACACCGGTTTGAATACTTTAACGCCGCTTATCAGCTACTTTTCCCGGACCGGGAGCTGCAAGGTCAGCCCGTAGCGGAAGCTTTGCCCGAAACCGTGATCGGGGGGTTTGTCGCTTTGCTGGATCAGGTGTACCAAACCGGGGAAACGTACTTTGGTTACGAAAGGCCTTTGACCATTATCCAACCGGATGGTAGCAGAGGGGAAGAGATTTATTTTACTTTTACTTACCAGGCTTACCGGGAAAACGGGCAGATTGTGGGCATTTCTACTTTCGCCTACAACGTGACCCAGCAAGTACACGAACGGCAGCAAGCCGCCCAAATGGCCGCCGATCTCAAGCTGGTGGCTGCGAACGCACCCGTATTTATTTTCCGGACCGATGCCACGGGGCACATTACTTACGTCAATGATTCTTTGTTAGAGTGGAGCGGCTTGCGGATTAACCCGAACCAATTAGACCAAGTTTGGGATATGGTGCACCCCGATGATTTACCAGAGTTAAATCAATCTTTTACGCAGGCTCTCCGGGCGGGTCAACCTTGGGAAAGCCCCGTATACCGGATTCGGCGCCGGGATGGGGAATACCGGTGGTCCATCACCCGGACACAACCCTATTTCACCCCCGACCAAAAGCTAGTCGGTTATAGCGGCGTTAACGTGGAGATTCACGCGCAAATAGAACTGCAACAGCAGCTTACGCGCACCAACGTGGATTTAGATAATTTTATTTACACGGCCTCGCACGATTTAAAAGCGCCCATTCTCAACATCGAAGGCTTACTGGAGGCTTTACAATATCAATTACCAGCCGAGAGTCTACTGGCCGAAGATGTTCAGGTTACGCTGGATCTGATGCAGAATTCCGTACAGCGCTTTAAACGCACCATCGGCCATTTAACCGAGGTCACGAAGCTGCAAAAGGAAAATAACGCGGCAGCTATCCCCATTCATTTGCCCGCCCTCCTAACCGAAGTGCAGCTCGATTTAGCCCACCTGATTCAAGCTTCTCAGGCGCAGATTGAAGTAGCGGTAGACGACTGCCCTACGATTCAATTCTCGGCCAAGAATTTACGCAGTATTGTTTATAATTTACTTTCCAACGCCCTGAAGTACCGCTCACCGTTACGAGTGCCCTTCATCCGGGTACATTGCCGGGAGACGGCGGAATATCAGGTACTTTCCGTCACGGATAATGGTCTAGGGATGGATTTAACCGGCAATAACAAACTATTTTCCATGTTCCAGCGGTTACATACCCACGTGGAAGGATCCGGGATTGGCTTATACATGGTCAAGAAAATAATTGAAAATGCCGGCGGTAAAATCCAAGTGCAGAGTGCCGTCGACCAGGGCTCTACCTTCCAGGTCTATTTTCGGCGGAATAAGGAACAAGTTCAATAGAGCCTTCCGGTAAAGAATAAACAAGAATACCATGACTAGAATTGCTAGTGCCTTGCTGGTGGATGATGATGATACGGCTAATTATCTGCATAAACGGCTTTTTCAAAAATTAGAAGTGGCCGAAAAGCTGCTGGTAGCCCATAACGGGTTAGAGGCGCTACAACTCCTGCAGGCAAACTGTCCCGGTTTGGACTGCCCCCAATTAATTTTATTGGATATAAATATGCCGATTATGGATGGCTTTGAGTTCTTGAAAGCTTATGAGCAATTAGAGCTGGCGCAGCGGCAATCAGTCATCATCATTATGTTGACTACTTCTTTAAATCCGCAAGACATTGAAAAAGTAGAACAAGCTAATATTACGGGACTGTTGAATAAGCCTTTAACCGAGGCGGCTTTAAAAAGCATTCTAGCCGAGCACTTTGAGGCCTAGGAACCTTCCCATGAAATTATTGGGGGTCAACTAAGCTATTATATAAAAACGCTTTAATAAGGCCGAGATAGGCTTATTAGTAGGAATTAGCCACCAAAAGAATGGTGTTGTTGGCTAGGTTTCGGAGAAATGCGCCGCTTCCCTCCTACTCCGCTAGTAAGGAAAAGAAAACACCACGCTCTGATCATCAATCTGGCTAATAAAGCGACCTAAAGGCATCAGCCGCAAAGGTATTTTCAACCATAACTCTTCGGCTATATCCATTCTTTTCTCCGTCTTGCCCTAACCCAGGCGGAGGAGCTATTTCCTTATTTCACGCACCTTTTTTCCGTAATTAATCCGGGTACGCTGGCTATTCTTTCGCGTATACCACTTTTATTACTTTACTAAGGTTATGGCGGGACTATTAGATTACATCTTCTCCCATCTAGAGGATAATAATTTAAATCGTAGCCAGGTAGAAGCCTATCTTCGGTACTTAGATGAAATCATGCTCCAGGGTTTACCCCCGGATAAAGAAATCGCTTTTCAAAAAATTAGACTCCAACTGCTGCGAAGAATGCATCAGCTAAATTAGGAGCAAATCCAGTTTAACCGCATTAGCAAGAATGCGAAGAAAGATTAACTTTTCGGTATTTCCATGTAAAAAGTAGTGCCTTGATTTTCCTGGCTTTCGAACCAGATCTGGCCCCGATGCCATTCCACAATGGTCTTGATAATGGACATACCTAATCCCACCGAAGGTTCCCCTTTCATACCGGGACGGCGGGCCCGGGTGAACTTCTCGAACAAGGTACTATGGTATTGTGCCGGAATACCAATGCCCGTGTCCGTTACCTGGATGAGTACCGTCGCTTCTTTTTCCTCCAGGGTGATACTTATCTCGCCCCCATCGGGCGTAAACTTCAGGGCATTGGAAATCAAATTATTGAGCACCTGGATAAACTTATTATCATCCAGCTCCATATAAATCGTTTCCTTACCGGGTAAGTAATGAAAGGTCTTGCCGGTAATCTGCTGGGTTTGCTGGTATTCCTCCAGGAAGGTTCCTATTGTGGCGACCAGGTCTACCCGGCGCTTCATAACTTCGGTTCCCATGGCTTCCAAGAACTCCTGGCGGAGGAACTCCTGAATCAAAAGCGTTCCTTGTTGGCTGCTGCGCCGGATAATATCCAGCAAGTACTGGGCTTCCTGAACTTTCCCTTCTTCTAAATCATGGGCCAACAAGTAAGATAAACTCTCAATATTGGCCAAAGGACCCGCTAAATCATGCGAGAGAATGTTGAGCACGGCATTCTTCTTATCCGAGAACTTATTAAGGTAATCGGTATACTCTTTTTGCCCGGTAATATCCTGGCAGTAGCCCATAATGGCTTCGGGTTCTTCTTGGAGCAGGGCTTTGAGGCTTATCCAGCGGACGGGATGATGGCGTACCTGAATTCGGAATTCGATGGGTTCTACCAGCACTCCGTTGCGTAAATCCAGGTAAGCCCCTTGCACATGGAGTTTATCTTCCGAATGCACCGTTTTGAAGAGCTGAAGCGGGTTTTGCCGAATGCTTTGGCGAGACGTATGCCAGACCTTCTCGAAAGCGGGATTCAGATAGGTAAAATGCTTCGTAGCCAGATCATAAGAAAAAAACACGAGATCCGCCTTTTCCGCTAACGCTAAGGGAAAAGTGAAAGCAGTAGAATTCAAGGTCATTATACAGCGGAAACGCTGTTACCCCGTAGGTCGCCTCTTACTGGTAGAAAGCTTATTGATAATCAGAAGGTTCCTTGAAGAGAACTTATATTATGCTTCGTCCGTTTAAATAGTATAAAACCAAGAAAATAGCCTTTATTTAACATAATACCAGTTATCAGAGAAATGCCCTTCCCGGCTTCCTAGAAGGGCTTCTTTATATAAGCATTTTTGGTATTTTAAGAGGAATACCTAAATACACCCTTGATTATCCTTTTGGTTGGATGGAAGGACAAGTACCTGCCTTATCCTTTCATCCAGCTCTGATAAAATGGGCTATTAAGGAATTAGTTGCTCTTGCCGGAGTTGCGCAAATAAATCAAAAAAGGACGCGCGGGTATCCTGGTAAACCAGAAAGCCTAGTTGGCGGCTTTTTGACATATCCGTCATTACCTCTATCGGTCGACCTAGGTCTAAATCGGTGTGCCAGGCCGAAGCTAATCGGTTCAGGTCCGGTTCCTTCAGGTGATATTTGGCAGCCATCTCTTTCCAAAGCGGACCATCGTTAGCAAGTTCAACCTCCAGCGGGTGGATGGTCCCATCAAAGCCGGCCGCTTCTACCCCAAACCAAGCGGCTAGTTGGTACCATAGCCAGTTCCAACGAAATACCTCCCCATTGGTGATATTGAAGGCTTGGTTATGGGCAGCTTCCGTAGTAGCGGCCCAGATTAACTGTTCCGCTAGAATGCGGGCATCGGTTACATCCGACAGTCCATTCCATTGAGCGCCAGATCCAGGAAAACGGAACGGCCTGCTGGTTTCTTGACAAATACTGGCATAAACGGCCAGGGTAGTGCCCATATTCATCATATTACCAATTGCTTTGCCAATCACGGTATGCGGGCGATGAATGCTCCAGGTAAAACCATCGCGCTCGGCGGCGGCATACACTTCATCTTCCTGGGCGTAGTAAAAGTTTTCAATGTCCAACCGCGGATGTTCCTCCCGAACCGGCGTTACGGGTAAGGTTCCGGCTTTCGCGTAAGCTTCGAATGGTCCTAAATAATGTTTAAGCCCCGTTACCAAAGCTACGTGCTGCACCGATTTTTGGGGGGAGAGTACCTCCAGCAGGTTACGTACCATCAAACTATTCACCCGGATGTTTTCGGCTTCGGTCTCTTGGCGCATCCAGGTGGTAATAAAAACGTGCGTAGGCGAAATGTCTGTCATGGCGGACTCCAGACTATCTTGGCTTAACAAATCGGCCGCTACGGGTATTAAGTTGTTTATTTCGGTATTCGGGTTTCGGGCCAGGCCATAAGTGGTCCATCCTTGGGCTATCAGCTTCTCGGCTAGGTTACTGCCGGTAATGCCACTGGCACCCACTACTAATGCTATCTTTTCCATAAAGTAGTTGAGCGTTTTTCCGGTGATTTTGTTCTAATAAATTCCTAAAAGATGAAAAATTAACCGGTTTGAAGATAACAAAGCCTAATACGGGCGAATAAAGCAAGAACCCAATGCATCTATACTTCTACTCGGTTAAATAGTCTTATAAGTATATATTATGTTAAATAAAAATGGCTAATTTTCCAGTAAATGCTCGTTTCAAGAAATGTATTTTCATTATTTCTGAAATAAATATAAATAATGAAAATTACTTTTAGAAGTAATATCAATGGTATAAATATGGGTAAATAACTAAACATTAGTAGCTAATATGTCATTTAGAAGATTCATTTATAATTTATTAACTTTTAATAAATTATAAATTGTTAATAAATTATTAACTTTTAATATAGTCCTTATCTTTAAAATAATTCATTAATATTCGTTCTACAAAATCTGATTTGCTTCTGTACTTTTCTTCTAAGGTTCCAATATCAATCATATGTTCCAATCTTTCATCAACAAAAAAGGTAATTCGCTTTCTAACTTTTTCTGATTTCTTAATTATTACTGAATCTTCTTGTTTTGGTACTTGCATATCAAGTTTGTTACCATGCAGTTTGCCTAGTACATTGCCAAAGTCTTTTTTATCTTTTGCCATACTTAAAAATTTGTTAATAATTTATTTAATATTAATAAATTATTAACAATTAAAACTATATTAATTATTAATAATCTCTTTAGTAAGTCTCATATAATCTTTAGCTCCATTAGATTCAGGTGCGTAATCATATATATTTTTCTTGACTGCAATAGATTCATTTAAAGACACATTGGTGCGTATAGTTGTTTTTAAAACTTTATCACCCAGTTGTTTCTTAGCCTCCATAATAATTGTTTTACCTAATATAGTTTGAGCATTTTTTGAATTATTTGTGAAAAACAAGCCCCCTAATTCAATGCTTGGATTTATTTCTTCATCTTTTATTATAGATATTGTCTCTAATAATCTTGAAAGTCCATCCCAAGCATAGGGCTCTGCAACCATAGGAATATAAACAGAATTACACGCGACTAAAGCCGATACTGTATAAATTCCTAATGATGGGGGACAATCTATCAATACATAATCATATCCATCTTTAATCTTTTTCAATAAAGATTTTAGCTTTACAGCTCCTGTTACAGAATTTGATATTGTATGCTCTCTCTCTATTAGAGTACGACCAGAATTGACTAGGTCAACCCCACTAACATTATGTACTATATCTGTAATTTTACATCCATCTATTAAAGCATCAGAAATGTTCAACAGTTCATTTGTTTTAACACCTACTGTTGAAGTCAAATTTGCCTGAGCATCTAAATCAATGAGCAAAACTTTTTTTCCCAATTTATAAAGAGCATAACCAATATTTATGGTAGATGTAGTTTTAGCTACTCCTCCTTTCGCATTAACAATTGCATAAACTTTAGCCATATTTAATAACTAATAACCTAACATTAATACACAATATTATTAATGTTATTAAATATAAACAAACTACTAACTTTATTAATGTACAATAATTTATTTATATTATTAAACATTAATAAATTATTAACTTTATTAATACGCAAATTTGTATTTAAGTAGGTGACTAGAAGAAAGATAATTGTTTAGTTTATTTCATCAGATTGTTCCTTTTGCCATATGTTGAATTTTAATCCTAAAGCTTCTTTAATTAAGATTACAGAATGTTGTCCTTTATTTCTCTTCATTTTAATATGATCACCTGAGCTTATTTCAGAATTAATGCGATAGAGAACAGGATTCAAATATTCTTTAATATACTCAGGAGGAATTCTGTCCATAATATGCGCTATTTGCTTATTTGTTAAACCATATTCAAGCATTCTTTCCATTGGACGTTTCCATATTTCAGGCAAGGGAAGTTTTTCTTGCTCTTTATCTTCTTTACTCGGATTAATAGCTACTTTCTTTATTAACTCAAATGTAATTGTATCAACATTCCGTCCTTTTTTTTTATCTTATAATCAAAAGCCATCTCTGTATTATCCAATTCGGCTTTTGCAGTATCTAAAATTCTTCTTTTAAATTCAGCAAATAATGGGTATTTAAGGGTTTTTACTGTTATAATACTTTCTTGTTTAAAAAACAGGCCAGGTTGACCTTCTTCTATCTCAATATCTAATCCTAACATCAATCGTAGATGCTTATACTTAATTGGCTCTGGCTTCCTTTTATATAATTGCTGTTTTATAAACATATATATTCTATATGCTTGAATTGTTTTGAGGTTTAATAATCTTTCTAATTCGGCTTGAGTATAGTTTCCTTTTAAATCTAAAAGGTATGGAGCTAAATCGCCATTTATCTTTGTTATTAAACACCTATTATCTTCCGTATAATCAACTGTTGGAAATATAACCATGCTTCTATAAACTCTCTTCTCAATACCGTCCTTATTAATGAAAGTATTTTCAATCTTAAACTTTATATCTTGTAATTCAGTCACAAGTTTTTTGACTTGCCTGTAATTTCTTCCTCCTTTAGAAGCATGTAACACATCAACCGGAATTCTAACATGTGTTAATTCTTTATCATCCTTACTAATGTGGCTTAAAGCGTACAAGAAGGCCCTTAGTTGAACAGTTGGAATGTCAAAGCAACTGTTTATCAAACTATTACTTTGAGTTATAATTTTGTTGGGATGCTTTAGCGGAACTGTTATAATATTACTCATGTGTTAAATAATCTTAGCAGATATATGTACTAACAATAAATATAGTACATATATCTGAAGATATAAATAAAACTTATGATATCAGACTAAATGTGGGATTCTGTACATGGGTTGGGATTTTGTACATATTTTAGTGGGATTTTGTACATATCAGTAGGCATAAACTTGGGATTTTGTACATATGTAAGAGGGATTTTGTACATATATTGAGGGATTTTGTACATATATTTGCGATTTATATGCTGATTTATAATTAGTTATCTTGCATTAATAAAAATAATATTTATAAATATAATGATTGAATTAGAAGATTATCATTCATTATATTTATAAATATTAGATTATGTCTTTAAAAAGTTAAATACTTACAATAATTAGCAGCAGAACAGGAAAATACAAAGTTGATGAAGTGGGATTTTGTACATATATCTTTAAAATTTATATATACACACGAGTTCAGATCTATAAAGTAGTGTTTTGATAATGTGTAACTTACCAACAATTATGTAATGTATGTGTGATGGGATTTTGTACATATATCTATGATATAAAATTAATGAACTTTAGATATATAACTAAAAAGTAACTCTTTAATAGAATAATAGTATCCAAATATATAGTCTATATGTATTATGATCACGTTATCTAAATTGCGGCTAGAAGATTGGTACGCTTTCCATCTGGAAATGAGAAGATACACCCGGCAGAATTTACTTAAAAGGGGGAGACTGCTGGCCCATACTTACATCGTTTACTTTATCTTTGAAGGCGATCCGCAATCCCCTAACTTCAAGCCCCTTTATATTGGGTGTACCGGATCCTTTTACTGGCGCATGGTGAAGCACCGGCGCAAGATCACGCCTAAAGCCAAAATCTATATTAAAGAGTTTACCATTAAAGCCGAAGCGCTGCAATACGAGAAGCGTTGTATCAAAGCTTGGCAACCGGCCCTTAATATCAAGTATAACACCTGGTGGCAGTACGACTTAATTGGCTAAGTTGCTTCGGGAAGGAGTTGTTTCAATTTGTTAAAATTTACGGATTTGCCAGTTACTCTTAAGTACCTGCTGACAAGTAGCCTTGTTACCACCCGTCTCCCTAATCGAAGGAGAGAGCCTTAGGAGAGAGCCTTCTGTTTAGCGTTATCCCAAAGATCCAAAAAGCCTTGTGCGCGGAACCACGCGATCATTGCCGTTTTGTAAAAAAGAGGAAAGCATTCTTTTCGGACAAAACCGTACAGATAGGTATGCTTTGGAGTGGGTTGTTTCCAGAGGTAAACGTGTAAATACCTCGTTTCGCGCTAGTGAGCGGGCACAATTGCAGCCACCAAAAAGCGGATAACTGAGCCGTCATAGCCTTTCGCAGTAGGCCATAATAGGTAGTTAATGCTGGTTGAGGATATTGTTACAATTACTAAGATTTACGGATGCAAGTCCGCGGGCTAATGGCGGCAAAAGGAGGTAGTAAGAAGAGTCCTACTTCCCAGAAAAATAACCACTATAAATCCGAAAAAAGAGGCTATTTAGCGGAAAATAGACCCAATTGCAGGGTAAATAGAATGCAATTACCGCAAATATCAACATTTATGTTGACATTCGGAGGGTAGTATTTCCGGGGGTAAACAGATAACTGATTGACAGTCACATAAATAAATATGAAACATCAAAAATGGCGGGTTTTCTCCCGCTAAACACCACGTCCCGCGCTACAGTGAGGGCGCAATTGCATTCGGTAAAAAAGGGATATCTGAGAGGCCTAGCTGGAGAGAAAGCGGTAAAAACGGTTTAAATCTATCGCTCCTTAACTGGAATAGATTAGATTTTTATAGCGGCCATTGTTAAAAGCGCTCCTTTTTAAGCGAAAATAGCGGCTCCTAGCGCCAGCACCATCCGATAGGCGTCGTTGCCGCCGTCCTATTTCCGGGAGTAAACAGATAAGTCACTGATGTTGCCATCGTTGCAGATAGCAGGCTGCTAAAATCCGCCGCAATCCCCTGCTTTACCACGACTCGTGCGGCGTAGCGGGCACAAGGGCACGCTTAAAAAAAACGGCTATCTGAAAGAGAAGGAGTTCGCCTAAACAAACCGGATCCGACGAACTCCTCTCCCTGGTTATCCCGTGCTGAGAGGTAAACTAGCTGTCGCTTCGCGGGACGCCCGGGGGCCAGTTGTGGTCGGCCATAAATTCGTAAAAGCGTTCTTCGTCCACTAAATCCGTTAAGGAAAAAGTATCTTTGGTTTCAATGGTCAGATCATAATAGACCCGGTTCCAGGGCCCCACCTGGCTAGCTTCCAAAACCCGGGAGACATACTCGGTCCAGGATCCCTGCTCCAGGCCTAATTCCTGGACCGCCTGGTACTCGCGCCGGTCGAGGACAAAGATTTGTTCAAACTCCTGGAGCATGCTCACCGCATCTTCGGGCAGTAGTAAGCTCGGGGCGGTAGCAAAGCGGCGGCTTTGTTGATTGCCCGCTTGATCCAGCACCACGGGCACAAAGCCGTGCTGTTGACTCTCCCAGTAGAAGCCTACGGTTAAAGCGTAAGGTTTGCCCTCGTGGCGAAACTTGACCCCCATCAGATGCTGCAACGCTTTAAAGCGGTATTGGCCAAAGGGCGGGGACTCGGCGCCATCCGGGGCTTCATCCGTAGCGTGGACCGTGGCGAGTACCAGTAACAAGTGGGTGGCGGGCGTGGTGTATTCGACCGTGACTTCCAGGGCGATCTCCTGGCCTTTGTGGGTATCTAATAAGGTAAGGAACATAAGGGTTGTGTTAAAATGCGACAATAGTTTAGAGCTCCTCTAGCGGCGGCGCTCCTGGAGGATCGAGGAAGCCGCTGGGGCAGCAGCAAAGCTAACAAAATCCGGCTTGTAAACATATGTGTATACAGATAATTTTCCGGGAAGCCAGACCTTTAAGGAGTGAAGAATCCAGCAGAGATCAGCAGCTTTGGCCGACATCTAAGAAAGTTACGGCAAGAGCGGGGCTACAGTCAACAAGCTTTAGCGGACGAGGCGAATCTAGCCAAACAAACTATTTACCGGATTGAGAAGGCGCAGTTTACCGTTACCCTGGATGTGCTGGTGAGCTTAAGTGAGGCCTTGCAAATGCCTTTGAAAGAATTAGTAGACTTTCCCCGGGAAAGTTAATCACCCCACCACCAGTTATATATTCTTAATTGAAAACTTACCGGAGGATCATTGCTTAGGCGGTGGGATGCTCCGCTAAGCGTTGCTGGACTTCAGCAATTAAAGCCATGGGAGTCATCTCGAAGGCGGCCGCAAGTGCAAAAAGAGACCCTAAAGAAGGTTGATTCCTGCCTTTCTCTAACAAGTAAATGTATTTGCGGTCTAGGTTACAGCGTTCGGCTACCTGCTCCTGGGTTAAGCCTTGTTGCCGTCTTTTGTCGTACAGTACCCGGCCAAAGACGTGGGCGAGTTTCTCCATGGTGGAAAAGTAAAGCAAGTAGGAGAGATAAAACAGGAAGTATACTTCCCATTCAGCAGAAAATGGTTTATCTTGGGGACTATTCTATAAAGTAACGCGTGTATGTTCCCTATGACTTCCCTGATTCCAGCTCCCTTGATTGTCCTGCTCTTAAAAGAAGAGCTCAAAAGTCAAAAGCTCATGTCTGGTTTGAACCAACTAGGGATTGTGGCCGAACCCTATCAAAGTGATCTGGGCCGGGTGATTCTGATGTTGATGGGTTTTGCCAACAGTGAGCAGGACGAGGCGTTATATACTTTTTATAATGAACAGTTAGGGTTGTTTACCGCATTAGAGATCGGCGTATTCCAGCAGCAGCTAGATCATTTAGCTTTACGCCTGTATCAAGAGCTAGAAGCTATCCGAAGGTAATTCTATTTATCATAACACTGGTTATGAGACTTCATTCCAGGGCATTGAGTCTAACAAATGGTTGAGCTAAAGAAAGGGTAACAGTTCTATTTACTTGACTTTTTTTAATTTAATATAGGCTGAAATAGGATCCCAATGAATCTCTTTTACCTGCCCGTTTTCTATTTTAAAAGAATACCGATCATTCCCTAAAGCCCATTGCTGCTGGCCAACATAGGTTAGAGTGTCGCCATTAGTCTGCCAGCTTCTTTTTATAACTAACTTCGAATCAACCACCTGGACGTTCAAATCGAAAAGGCCCTTATAGGTTCCTTGATATAGGGAGAGATCACCCTGAAACTGGTCGGTTACCTTTTTTTTAGCCGGAAGCAACCGGTCAGCAATCGGTAAGGATATATCGGATTCACTGGCCCGGCGGTAGGTATTTTGTAGGACAATAATAGTTAGCTTTTGTTCCGGAAAATAGCGGGAATCACACAAGATGCCACTGCCTGAGCCGCCGTGGCCAATTACCGAGTAACCCTTGTACCGGAATACTTGTAATCCTTTGGCATAGCGCAATACGGTGCCATCCGTTAAGCGGCCCACCCGAATCAGTTCCTGATAAGTCTCCGGTTTTAAAATCTTAGCACTGCTGTGTAGGGCTTGATTCCATTGGAGCAGATCTTCCACCGTGGAAGATAAAGCGCCGGCTGAAAAAGTCCACCGAAAGTAAGGCTGCTCGGCCCGGGTTAGTTTCCCATCTTTACTCACATTGTTATACCCGTGCGTCCGTAATTTAATAACCTTTTCTTGATCCGATAAGTAGCTATTTTGCATGCCAGCTTTTAGAAAAAGGTTTTTAGTAAGATATTCTTCGTAGGTTTGTCCGGTCAGTTTTTCAATTATTAAGCCGAGTAAGAAATAGCCCTTATTATTGTACATCATCTCGGTACCGGGTTTAAAATCGAAGCGAGCTTTTTCAATTAAGCTCAGGACGGTGTCACGCGAGTAATGGCTATAAAGGATATCGCCTAAGCGCACCTCTTTTATACCGGAAGTATGATGCAGTAACTGCCGAACCGTAATTGCTTCTTTGGGAAAGCTAATCTGCAAGTATTTGCTAATATCATCATCCAGGCTCAAGAGACCTTTTTCTACCAGTTGCATAATGGCCACGGCGGTAAACTGCTTGGTTATGGACCCAATTTCGAAAGAAGCATTCACCGGCATAGGTACCGCAAATTCCAGGTCCGCGTAGCCGTACGATTTTAGCAGCAGAACCGAATCGTGGCGCATCACGCCAATGGCTATGCCGGCTATTTGGGAGTTGTCTACCAGGGCCTGCGCCAGGGAATCGACGTATCTTTCCAGTGGCTTATTCTTATCTACGGGTCTTTCTCTAGTAGTTAAATTAGCGGGACCTTGACACGAAAAGGTAAAAAGAAAAAGCGCCAAAAGGCAGGAGACTACCGGAAGGAGTAACGATTTCATGGGTTCATTAATGGCTGTTGGAAATGGGGGAAAGATGGCCATGAATAAGCACTAAAAATAGAATGAGATTAGCCTCGTGCTTAAAACTATAATTTTTTGAAATGCTTCGGCAGCCAACCCGTCATTTCTTTAAAAATGCGGATAAAATGACTTTGGTCGGCAAAGCCACATTCTAAAGCCACGTCCGTTAACGAAAGATGCGGATTTCGCAATAAAGCAAGGCTTTTGTTTACTTTTAATTTCCGCCTGTACTCTCCCAAGGTACAGGCAAAATACCTGGTAAAATGTTTCGAGATGGTAACGGGATGCACCTGGGTGAGGGAAGCAAGTTCCGGCAAGGTCACTGGTTCGTTCCATTTATCCTGTAGTATTTCCATAAGCAAGACGGTCCATTTAGGTGGAATACCCGTTGTTATCTTAACGGATTCTTGCATTAAACTAAGCAGCAGCATTTGGATGGAAGTTTCCGTATCGGAGTCTTTGGTCCGCACTTCCCGATATGCTTTTAAGATTAAGAACTTCGCGTTTACGTTTTTGGAAACGGCTTGATCAATGCTACTTTCGGAGATGTCGTAGTGCCGTAAAAAGGAATAATCTATTTCGAGATTGATGTTTTTAGAAGGAAATTCTTGGGTGATAAATTGATGCGGTTCTCCGCCGTGGCAAAACAGGATATCTCCTGGTAGTCGGGCAAATTCGGTTTTGGTTCTTTTTTCCAAATGTCCTCCTCCCAGCAGCAAACTCAGGTGAGGGTTTTGGTGGTAATGCAGGGAGCTGGTGCCGGTTTCGGGCGAGTAGATCGTCGTTCCTACCGTCAAGCCTTCTAGGTAATGAATATCATTTATTTTTCCGGAGTATTGTCCTTTCAGGAAAGGTACTAGCCTGCTCATACCTTTTCTGAATGGTTTTAGGAGGGTAGAAGGATGAATCTGTTTCTGGCTAGTAAAATAACTAATTTAGCGCAAACTTGCGGGTGTCTGGCCACATTTAGTTTGTTATCCAATTTAATATATAGGTACTTATAAGTCTTGGCTAGGTGGGAGAGGAGCACCGCTCTTCCCGAGGAACAAAGGAATCCGCATTTCTTTTGTTGCAACACCCGCTATATTTTGTTGCTGAATCCATGTTTTTTGTTGCTAATGCCATTGTTTTCTCCTCAGAATGATTGCTTAATACTCTTTCTTTTAAATTGCTAGCACTCCTTTCTTATTAATTCTTGGAAAACAAGCCCTACTTTACATAATGTGTACTTATCAGACATGCCTTAACTAAGCTGAAAATAGAGTGGGAGAGGAGTGGTAAGTGCTGCGGGTAGCAGCAGCCTGCAACGTAGCAAGAGTTATTTAGCTAGCTGTTAAATAATTCTTATTCTCCCCCTAGGCAATTTTCAGGTTTTTGCCGTATAAGGAGCAAGAATGGATATCGCAGAAGAATTATGGCTGAAAATACCCTTGCGGCTCATGCCCTTAGGCCGCTTTATTCGGCAGATTGATCAGCAGAGCGTGCTGTTTTCTTTTCCTTATCTGAAAAAGAAACAAGTAGAGCAGCTCAAGGATAATGTTTTCCCGGACGATTTGATCCGGCAGGAATTTACGACAATTAAAATCACTTTGCCGAATGTGGCGGAAGGTTCCGAGTTTATGACCCGTCTTAATTCGCGTATCCTGGTGGAATGTTATTTTATCCCGGATTCCGACTAGCTACCAAGTTGATGAGTGATTCGATAACTGGGTGGGAATGGTCGTTGCTGGTGGGTGGTATACTAGCTGTGGGGTATATTCTGAGAATCTGGATTCAGCAGCGGTGGCCTTCTTCTTATCAAAAGCATAAACGAAATAGACGTAAATGGTAAGATAGCAGTCGTTAGCAGTAGCAGGGGCCATCTTTTCTAATGGACAATCGTATTCTTTATTTCCGGGTTAACTGATTTTAGAATGACCTTGTATGACTTTAATCGCGGCTCTCAAGAAGAACGACTGGCTTGGACCTGGCAGCATGGCGCCTACTTATCGTATCGATTTCATTTAGGCCATCGAATAGCCCTGTATCACCTAAGCGAATTCTTTATTGAGGTATACTACCAGGTACAGGGCAATGAGGTGGATTACGTACGCGGCTTTCAGAGCCTGGAACTGCTGGCACCTTACCTGGCTAAAATAAAATTACCGGATGTAATTAGATAATAGTTTACATTAGTAGATTGATTCTGGGCTAACTACCTTAAACATGAAACCATATACCATACTCGCATTGCTTCTAATCTTAAACCTAGTAGGGGCAAAGGCTCAGGTTGTTGCCCCGAAAATAGAGCGGTTCCCATCCATCCAGCTGAAAACACCAGAACTCCACGATAACTACCTGGCCCAAGATCCGGCGGCGTTCTTAAAAGGTCTTCAACAGAAGGGGGTGACCAGCCAGCACCTATCAGGGGATCAGAAAGCAAAGGGAGAGGTACCGTTGCAAAAGAGTATAGCCACGAAAATGCCCATTATGCAACCGGACTCTACCATTAAATTTCAAATTCTGGCTGTTATACCGGATTCCACTACGCTTTATCACATGCCCGTCAAGAAGCTCGATTAATCAAAAGATAAAAAATTTTATATTGAACCGGCTATACTTTTAAGAGTAATTTAAATCTTTCTTTAAAAGTGCCAGAAAATGCGCCAATAATAAACCCACTCCGACGGCTGGAAAAGCATTTTTTCTGATAACGACTGTTATGTTAAATAGGGTTGGTTTTCTGGGTTTTGTTACATTAGTTATTTTTCAATTAAGCGATTAACCATAAAGCCTAATTTACAAGAGAGGAGAAAAGTTAATCACTGCTAGCCAGAGTAACAAACTGGCGCTAGGCAGCCTAAGTAGCACGCAAGCAGACAGTACAGGATGCTATCACAGCGTGTTGGCTGATTGAAGATACCGGTTCATCATTAATAGGTTTTTTATTTCTTCAATTCACAACATTGTACGCCTTCTTTAACAAACTATCGTTATTTTGGACTGATATAATTTCTACATCCAACAATACAAAACAAACTTTCATGAAAAAAAAGCTTTCATTAGTAGCCCTTTTATTTTTCTCATTTTATTTTTCTCAAGCCCAAACAGAGCAAAACCAGGATGACACGCTGAAACCTCTCAAAGGAGATATTACCACTGAACTTACTTTAAATTTGTTGAAAGAAGGTTTTACCTTCAATAACCCCGGAGTTAGTTTAGGACCTTATATAGGCTTAGTAAAAGCAAGATATTTTAAATCAGATAATACTGCTTTAAGATTTGGATTTAACCTTGTTCATGATTCAGAAAATAACGAACCATTATTAACTGACCTTACAAGTAGCCAAACAAGTATTTGGCTATTGAGTGCAACTACCGGAATCGAAAAACATTTTAGTGGAACAAAAAAGTTATCGCCCTATATAGGTGCAGAAATTGGCTTCACCTCCACATTTGTAAAATCTGAATATACAGGGCCTGATAGAGAAATTTCTGTTAAAAATGGCTATATAGATGATAATCAAAATCCTAATGGAAGACCTGGGTATTCGCAAATTGGCTTAAATGCAATTGTGGGCGCAGATTATTATTTTGTTAAAAGATTTTATGTAGGCATGGAATTAGGCTATGGAATTCAATATAAAATTTCTAAAAAAATTGAAATTAAGGAAAATGGCATTACTACTTATGCAGATAAAGTAAATGGTTTCCGACAATTTGCTTTAGGCGCCTATGCTAATCCTGGACTGAGAGTAGGTTTTGTATTTTAGGTATGATTAACCTGGCCAGTGCTTAGCAGATTGACCAGCAAGCGAGTAGTCGGAATAGCTTTTTCTGTGAGCAAGCACGACCCCTACGGATGTAAACTAACGGAACAATCTTTTTCTTAGGGTGCGGAGTAAGGGTCAACGTTTCTTAGGACAAGTCTCATAGCAAATCGTCTCGTAAAACGACCGTTTTCTTGAGATTGGATAAAGCCATTTTACATATTCTTACGTATAGGCCTACCTAGATATCATGTGCCGGCTTTTTATTCTTCAAAATTATCGTAATAGGTAAAGTCTTTAACGATTTTTCCATTTTCAATTGTAAAAATTGTGCATATTGGAAGTTCCAATTTAGAATCATCTGGCGCGGTTCCGCTCGATACAAATTCCACAATAATATGGTTTTCGCCTGATGGGTATACCTGGATAACATCATCTTTCAAATCAGGAAAAGCTTCATTTAATTCACTATACTTTTGAGCAATCTGTTCACGCGTCTGTTTTACAATTCCTTGTCCAAGGGAAGGGTCTTTAAACGCAGTTGTTTCTGAATACATTTCCGCCATCTTCTCCCAATCGTGGTTGTTAAAATGTTCAAAGTACTGCTTTACTACATCCATGTTTTTAGTGTCCATTGTTAGTTGGATTTGGTTGTTACAAGAATTCAACACTACTAAGATGACTAAGATTATCAGGCTTTTTTTCACTGGTCGGTCAGCTTAAACTATTTATTGAAAAGGCAGTTTCCGCATTTTGTTTTATTAGAATACCAATATGAATACTAGCAGATAGCTAAAGTAATTCCGGTTACTTGCATTATGGATGGAGAGTTGCCGAAGGCCTATTCTGCGAACCAATTTTTTACTGGAGTAGTGGCGGCTCTCTTGCTCCTTCTTTGGCCAATTTAGTGAATGCTTTTCTAATTCCAGCGGCCAGCGGGAGCTCCGGGCTATTCCGGGTGTTTTAACTACTGCTAGTGCCAGACCTTTACTTTGTTTTCCTTTCCCTTACATATAACGAAAGACAGAAAACGACCTTTATTGAATATAATAGTGGGTATACCTTTTTGTAAAGCAGTCCGCGAAACTTGATTATGTAAAATTAAGAAGTATAGTAATCTCCTTCTATTTTCAGCAGTTATAATCGGTATAAAATAAAAGTAGATAATCGGCGTCCTTACCTCGTATTCGGCTAAGTATATTCTTAAAGGAAGATATTTAAAGCCGGAAAAGCTACGGACTGCTCGTTTGTTCTTGTACAAAAAAATCCTTATGTTTTTCGCCGGAAAAGCCCGATAACGCTGGCGATTAACACCAGGCCAATTGCCAGCTTAAAGAATACTTTACGGGGAGAAGTTCGTTGAGTGCTTTGGGCCGGTAAACCACCCAATAGCAATTCACCATTAATTACTGCTAGCACTAGGCGCACTGTTTGGGTAGGGGCATCCCACTGGGGAAAGTGGCCGCAATCATTAAACCAATGCAGGTGAGCGTCGGGAAAAGCAGCTAAAGCCCGCGTTGCTTGCCGGGGAAGACAAACCCGGTCCTGCCGGCCCCAGCCAATGACCAATGGTTGCTTAATGGTTCCCGGAGGAACCCCTTGTTGCCGCTCTCCGTGAGCTAATTGGTCTAAGAGTTCATCAAAAGAAGGGGAGCTGGCAAAAGTGCGCATTTCGTCGCCTACTAAGGTAGCCGGTAATTGCCAGGGACGAGCAGAAAACTGAGCTAATAGGGCCGTACGGCCAATGGGGTTTCCCAAGAGGGTTGGCATTATCGGTTGCAATAACCGCACTAGGCGCACGGAAGTAGCCACTGAATAATAAAAAAAAGGTACTTCCCAGCCCCGCCAAAATCCGCCGGGGTCCAATGAAACAACGGCGCCTACTATTCCCCCGCGTCGAGCTAGCTCTAGTACCAAGCGGGCACCCATGGAACTACCTACCGCATCAATACCCATTAAATCCTGTTTTTGCAGAAAATCTGTAACGGCATCCGCCAGCGTACGGATAGATACTTCCCCTCGCAAGGCCGGGGTAGCCCCGTGGCCCGGTAAGTCAACGGCAATAACTTGCCGACCCGCTTCAACTAGGGCATCCAGGATCAGATGCCAAGAACGCGAGCTACCGCCAATTCCGTGAATAAGTAATAGCGGCTTACCGGTGCCGCGGCGAATGCAGTGCATATCCATAAGATATTGGAATCAGGAGCTATGGCGTAATAGCTTAGGACTATTTACGGAGTTAGGGACAGTCAAGTTGGTGTAGCCGTTGATTAGCGCAGGGAAGGACCATTACTAGGAAGGGTCTTTTTATTGCAGTCGATAAACGATGGTCCTATTAAGTCATTATTCTCCTTTAAAATTACAATGTTAGTTTATTAACTAGCTTGATGGTAAGTAGCCATGCTTTGTCTGTCTTGTCCAGATATAGGTTGACCAAAATCGTCTCGTGAAACGACGATATAATGAGAATGCAAAAGACCTGGTTATACCAGGTCTTTTTAGCTTTATAACTTTCTCATTAAACCATCTTAGAAATCAACAAGTGTTCTTGATTTTTGAGATGAGTTCTGATAGACGAAAAAGTAATAACATGATTTATGAAAGAATTTAGTTAAAAGAATAAAGCATTTAACTCGTTCATGGATATAACATCCTCTTTTTTGTTACCCTTAACAAGGATAATTATTTCTTCATCGAATTCTCCTTCCCGCAAGATCCCCACGGCAACCTCTCCTTTCTGATACAACCACAAGGATCCATTGTGCGTGTTTTTAAATCCAGCTCGCATTAAATTTACGTGTTCTATTTTCATACTATTTATTGTTTAACTATCAGCACCGTTACTGACAAAATAGTATAGGAAAAAGCTCTCGTAGCGATTAGCCATTAATTCGCGGAAGCACGAATCAGAATAGAACTTAAAGTCTATGAGCGAGTCCGGTAAGGAAAAATATTTAAAGGTGGAACTTAATTTAAAATATAGTGTTTTTTATATGTTTAAAATTAAGTTCTTCTTCAATTTCTTCCTTCATGAAACACCTGGTTACTCTTTTATTACTGGTATTCTTTTTTGAAAACACCACATTAGCCCAAAGTGCCCTCGTAGAAGTAGCGGATTTATCTGTTAAAGTCCCAGGAATGGGTTCTAAAGAATACTACTATGGTTTTGAAGCCGGAGATGAATTAGTTTTTGATTTTGTTGACTTAAGCAAGAAAGGACTTAAGCAAGTAGAGATTATAGAATATCCCAATCAAACAAAATATGCGGGCTTACAGGTATCTACCTTTACTAAAAGCCTCAAAATCAATAAACGAGGAATTTATCTATTCCGGTTTACCAATAACGCTCTTGCGCAAAGAGCTTGTACTGTTAAAATTAATCGTAAACCCGCCAGCTCCAGCACAATTAACTTTAATACCCAAGTAACTTGGAAAGAAGTAACTGATACTACTTTTACTACCGTTACCAAGCAAGAACTTACGCGCTATGATACTACTTTTACTTATTACACGAAAAAAGAACTAGTCAAAGTAGATACCCTCGCGCAAGAGTTATTTAGTAGAGTCGAACAAGTTGCCGCCGAAACTACCATCGGAAAGCCGAGCGAATCGGTGATTCAAATTAATTTACCGCAAAATAAGACCGCTCCTTTAGAATCTACCGAGCTTATCTCCTGGGCCTATTGGCTAGGGGTAGGACAAGAGGGTCACTTAGCCTTCGAAGCAAACAAAAAGGCTTATGTACAAGCATTAGGTAGTTTAGCCAATGTCACGGGCCATCCTTTGATTGGATTGGCCTTGAACCAAGTAGCCTTTCTGCCCACCGGAAACGCGGGTAGCAACGTGGAATATTACTTTATGGCAGATCGGGCTAATGCTACCATATTTATGAATAGTTTTGATAAAGGTGGTTTTCGCTATTATGATCACGGTAATGGTATCTCGGGCTATGGCCGGAAAGAAGCGCCCACACAGGGGACCTTTTACCTGGGGTTGCATAATGATAACTTCCACAATGATATTAATGTTACGGTTAAAGTGGTAACTGTTGTTCTACGGAGAAAATACGAGCTAAAACAGTATAAACAGCCAACAGTTACACCCCGCTACGAAAGTAAAATAGTTAAGCAGCCTTTAGTAACGATTAAGAAAGTACCCGTTATTACCTAAAAAACAAATAAGTCAAGTTATACTTTCTAGGTAGCTACAAGATGTCACTGGTTAGTATCTAGGTGTGGTTAGCTGTCATTGCTTATAAGTCTTTAATTTCATTTAAGGTTGAATCGACCAAAAAAGGGATTCTACCTTCTGCAAGATCCGTGTAGCATATGGTTTGCGCATTAAAAGTATCTATGGCAATACAATTATCTTGAGAAATTTGGTAACTATCCGCGTAATCTCTCTTTAGTAATCTGTAAAGTATTTCGCAAAACATGCCTAATTCTTGTTTACTAAAACCATAAAGTCTGGGGATCAACCATAAGGCGCCTAATTCCTGTTTATCATCCTTCTCATAAGTAAACAAAAGACTTGGATTAACGAACAAAGGGAAATTCTCGATAGTTACTATTTGATGATCTTTGGGTACTTTCCTGTATTTTGGGGCACTGGAAGGTTTGAATTCTTGAAAATCAAATTCTTTAAAACTAAGAAGGATATCTATGTTCCGTTGATACATGGCCTTAATCCGTATATCTTTGGATCCTTCTAGTTTTGCTCTTAATTCGTTTATTTTAGCATCGTACAGTTCCGCATTATCAGATTTAAAAACATTATAAATACAACTGGTACTGGTAACCCAATAATCACCGCCACCTTCTTCGCCATTGGTTTCACTTTTAACTTTGGCTTCTCTGTTTTTCAATTTAAAAGCAAAGTTTTTTTTGCTCCTTTCTGATCTTCTTCTGAAATCTATTAATTCCTTAATTGTAATTTTTTGCATTCGTTCAGTTCTGAAATATGATTGAAAAATTGGTATAACTGTAAAAGAAATAGTGATGCTGTTACAAATAGCCTTTTATAGCTGTTTATAGTATTATTGATTTACCTTAAAAGGGGAAATTAAAGTTTGTTCCATTCAGAAAACGGTCGTTTTCTGCCTAATGAATTCATCCTGATTTATGTAAAATACCAGCGTCCTCTCTATATTCTATTACCGATACGAATGTTACCTGGTACACTAGAATTGCTGTCTTGTTTTAAGAAGAATGTTGCTGTTTTCTAGACTCCTCTAGATATATTTGATGCAGAATAAAATTCAAATCAATGGCCAAAGAAGCAAACATCAGTGAAATAGTACAAACCTTGCAGGAAGCGCAACAAAACAAAGAACTCTTAGAAGCCTTAACCACTAGTCTGGAGCGTTACGTAGCTGGTCAGAAGGAAGGCTTAGGCGAGTTAGAGAGTCTGGTCAATCAAGCTCGCTCAGGTCAGCTGAAGATAAAGAAAAGAGGGGGCTATCGTGGCCGTAGGAAAAAGGAAGCTGAAGGGGAGCAGGAAAATGCCTAAGCCTTAGGCTAATCATAAGACCGAGTACAGCAAAAAGTGGTATTCGGTCTTATAACGAATTCTTAGTACTTCTTATCCGGATAATCTTCCGAATCAATACTAAAGGTAAAAGCTAACTACAATATTTGTCTCAATAACTACTATTATGTTCAACAGAATAAGTAAGTTTCAACTTTTTACTATTATAATGTAATCATTTATCTACCAGATGAACTGATGTGAGTTTGGGTAGAAAGTAAAAACGAATGTCCATCCTCTATAAATTCCACTTCCCCGAAAATGGCCGTATATCCACTATCTGGTCGGGGTACTTCGACGGTGTAAATAGATCCTTGATCTCCCTTCGCTCTACTTATTTGCGTGATAGGTTGAGAGCTCCACACCGCTTGCCGAAAATCCTTTGTTTTGGCCCTACTAATCCATAATTGGGCTTTCGTGGCTCGCTTATCGGTTCGGATCTCTAACCGAATACGATCATTGTCTGGCCGGTACTGCCAAATCAAGGGCGGTAAACTTCTATGTGCGGCCACAGCGCGGATAAAGGCAAAAGCGGTGGCGTTGATTCGCGAATCTGCATCGGCCTGGACATGGTTCGCATTCGAGAGATAAAGCACTGCTTTAGGTCCTTTTAAACCGGGCCAATATAAGTTTAAAGCATCCGTGGTGAAGAAGTTATCGTTGGTGGCTGAAACTATTAACTTAGGTATTAAGAGCTGCTCCCGGTAAGAATACGCGTCCACCATTTGAATCAAACGTTGTCCGCGGGGCTGTTGGAGTTCTTTAAGCAAATCCGTTGTGGTTTGCGAAGGTGTGCTGTAGGCACCAAAGGCTTCTAAATGGTGGGGTAATTGCGCCTTTGAGTTTAAGATATCAATGGCGATGGGAATAATTCCTTTTACGCGTTTATCAGCTGCCGCCGTTAACCAAGTAGTATGTCCCCGCTTCGAGTGACCGGCGATGATAAAATCAGTTACGGCCAGTTGTTTTTGCTGCTTGGCTAATAGTTGTACCACATCCATGGCGCGCACCACACTTTTCACCATAGGAAATAGTAAAGGCCAGCTTTCATCACCCGTTTTTAAGTACTGCGAAAAGGTATAAGCCTGCAGATCATCTTCTTCCTTGCCTTCGAATAAAGGTTGATTGGGAATATCGTAGAGCATCGCGGCCGGCGTACCGGTGGAGTCACTGATCACTTTCAAACTAGCCAGACCAGCTTCTTGGTCATATAGATGCTGCAACACCAGGAGCATAGTAGCCGGGTGTTTGGCTTGGGTAGGAAAGTAAACGATAAGTTTATGGTTCCAGGGAATGCTTTGCCAGGTTTGCGACTGGAAGTTTACTTCATAAAACACCCCGTTACTAGCTAGGCTTGGTTGATTGTTTTGCCAGTGAAAAGAAGTATCTGGTTTGTGAACATATTGGAGTAAGGCATTACTAGGCGGAATGCGTAAAGGCTGCTTTTGACCATAACCATAAAAGGTGCCTAGAACTAGTAATAGGAGGAGTAAACCTTTTAACCTATTGGCTTTCATAATGGTAACTGTGCAGGAGCTTAGCATAGACACATCAATATTGAGTCTACTTTTAATATAACAATAGCTTTTAAATCCAATCACTTTTTGGTAAAATATTTCGTTAATTACCTGAAATATAATGACTTGTAATTTGTTTATTAAACGAAATTTTTGTATTTTTAATAGTAAACAAAATATTATTACTATGTCTAGAAAATTAACTGCTGGTACTCCAGCGCCCAAAAGTGGGCAGTATCAAATCATTGGTCCCCGTGGAGGAAAAGGGCCTGAGAGAACCTCGACAAAAGGAAATCCATTGCCTCCTACCCCTAAAGCTGGGTCTTTCTATAAATTGGTTGACCCGACTAAAACTAAGTAACTTTATAAGTAGATGGATATAAAAATAGTATCCATCTACTTTAACTATTGATGACTCTTTCTCGCCGTTTTGTAAGCTAAGGCTACTACAGTATCTTTCAACCTCAATAATCTTTATTACATTAAGCTAAACGGTTTTAAAAGTAAATGCAATTTTATGGAAACGTCTGCTAATCAAAAATTTAATTGTTATATTTACAGTATAGTTGATTTGCTATTAATTGAAATATAAAGGACTAATTATTATTGTAAGGCTTGAAACAAATTGTTACATATAGAAAGAAAGACTTAACTCCTATTCAAGGTATTAAAGTTTATGAAGGTGCATTAGCAATTGCTAATAAAAGAAAATTCAAAACTACTTTCCTTTTCTTTCTTCTTGTTAAACAAATAAGTAAATCTGGAACCATCCACAATTATATAAAAGTAATAGAGCGACATACCGGACTAAAAAAAAGCAAAATATATAATGAGGTAAAAACTTTACACAAATTAAAATTATTAAGTGTTGGTATTAACCGTTTGGGAGAGGCATTTATAATTTTAGCTAATATAAGCCAAGTATATCGCTATTTAGGATTTGAAATATCAAACAATTATGATGAGAATGAGCGTAAAGAGAATATTCATATTCCCATCTTCCGCTTACCCATTTGTAAAAACACAAAAGATTTAGAAACAGCTATCCAGTTTTTGGAGATGCGTCGAAATTGCAATAGGCAAGATATTACCATTAAAAACAAATTTGTGCATAGCCAGTTGAGCAAGAAACTGGGAACCGATTATAAAAACAAAGTAGCATCTAGTAAAATTCGTCGCGCAAAAAAAAGTGCCATTCGAAAGTTAGAAGCTATTAAACAAGCTCAACTTCATCAGCCAAACTCAACGGCTTTGCCCAATAATTTGAACTTAGATGTAACTATATCAACTGAAAAAACGGCCAAGCTATTTGGGTATAAATCCGCGCGCACTGGAACTAATATTCAGCGTCGTTTAAAAAAACGAGGATTGATAGATATTAAGTTTCGAGATGAAATTGTTTATGAGAACATCGAGTATTCATTTTTCGCTAATTTAAACTTTCCCAGTAATTACTATTTTGTTGGTGGCGTAATTCGACGAAGGCTTCCTAATAAAATCATTGTTCTTTAGTTTACTTTATTTATTATGATCTAAATAAGCTAATTACTTCTTGCAGCGTTAAGTATACTTATATTCCTATTTGCCAACTGCAACTTGGAGGGTTACTAGGGTTTGTAGCCTAATAGTTTGAAATTAAGCTTTTTAATGAATTTAGATTTAGTTAATAAAATCAAGCGATTAGCAATTATTGCTTTAGCTTCGGATGATCAACTAATAGAAAGTATTGTTTTAAAAGGTGGCAATGCTATTGATCTTGCCTATCACGATAGCAGTTCCATTTCCAGAACTTCCTATGACTTAGACTTCTCGATAGAAGATGGCGATTTTGAAGAGGATGTGGCTGTTATTAGCGAGAGAATTCATAAAACTTTGGTACAGACTTTTGGAGAGCACGGGTTTGCTCTTATAGATTATAAATTTAATAATAGGCCTAAAACACCAACTATTGAGTTTTGGAGTGGCTACCAAGTTACTTTTAAAGTATTAGATCAAAAAATATTCAATGACAATAAAGATAATATAAGTAATCAAAGAAGACTGGCAATCCCGCTTAAGCCTGGACGTTCTTCAACTGGTCCCTCTCCTACTTTTGAATTAGAATTTAGTAAATTTGAGTACGTAGGGAGCAAGGCTGCAATAGATGTTGACGGGTTTACTGTATATGTGTATACCCCGGAAATGATTGTTTTTGAAAAATTAAGAGCTATCTGCCAACAGTTACCACAATATAAGGGTGTTATTAAATCTTTTTCTGCTCGTCCTCGAGCCCGAGATTTTTATGACATACACCTCATTATGGAAATGCATCAGCTTGATGCTAACTCAAATAAAAATAAAGAACTTATAGCGAAAATATTTGGTGCTAAGCAGGTTCCTTTAGGCTTTATTAAAGAAATCAGTACGAATAAAGAGTTTCATAAAGACAATTGGGATAGTGTAAAAGACACCGTTTCTAAATTTGAGAAATCCGAAAGTTTTGATTTTTACTTTGATTATGTAGTTAACACCTTCCAACCACTTACATTCCCTTAGGAAAATATAGCTGCCAATCTTCTGAGAAATCTTTTTCCTGTATTTCGTAGGTCAGATAAAATTTAAATTCTTTCTTTCGGCTTCGTAGGTTCTCTAATTTTTTACCGGAGTATCCCGCTCTCTCTAAATAAAATCCAACGGCTTGATGATAAGGATAAATAAAATTTAAGTTGTCTAAAGTAGCAACCAACTTATTTAGTGAGATTCGGGGCAAGGCATTTTGGTAGGCTTCCAACACTGAGTAAACTCCTCCAGCGTAGCTTGGCCGAACAGTTATATCAATTAAGGTACGTTCCAGATTCGTTACTGGAACATTCTCAATGGTATGAATACCAGTTCTTCCGGTATTCATACCATTGAGAATGAGAAAAGAGAAATCTCCATATTTCGCTTCAGTTAAGGCTCTTCGTTGCGGCTTCGAGAAAGCTGCATCTATTGCTTCTTGCTTTAGTTGCGAGTTACCAGCTGCTTTCTTGCTTTGCTCGAAAGTGACATAAATAGTTTTTGGTACCTGATTAGTTAAATCATTCAGAAATACAGCTGTATAATGGGATAAATAAGATTTGTTGACCAAAGATACAGCTACCTCGAATACATTAGCAGAATCAGTAATATAACGTTCCTTATTATTTAAGTAGCCGTCAAATAAAATTTCGGTTTTAGTTAAAATTCCTCTTTTTGCAGCTGATCAATAAATCGAACGCTATTAGTAGCAATTGGCAAATTCCAAGCTGCTCTTCTTTCTTCAAATATTCCATTTAGTTGCTCACGCGAGAAAACATTCTGAAGGCTCTGCTTGAAAAAGGACTTAATACTACTTTCAGCAATAATAAATCGGGACTTTCCAGCCATAATTGTATTTATGGTGTTTACATGTAGAAAGTATATATACTTTCTACAAAGTTAGTAGGTTTATAGGATAAAAGCAATAAGTAATTAATAAATCGTTTACTATTACAATAGAAACAAAAAAGTATTAGAATACAGAAAGTATATATACTTTCTGTATAGCAAAGTTAATCGTTTAAAATGATAAGTGCAAGTAGAATTATCTATAATATTAAAGGGGAAGATGAATTAAGAATTACGTAACAATTAATTCCTATGAGCGTAAAGTATATATACTTTACGTTATAGACAAAGATCCAATTTAAAGAGTTAAGTAAATAAACTGCTATCTTTACTTACGCCAATGATTTACTATTACATGCCTGAACAAATTACGCCTTATATCGAGCAGTTTTATGATGATGCCGAGATCTGGCCTATTATCAATGAGGCTAGTTATCTCCAGCAGCAGTTCCAAGAACCCGATATTCTCCATAACACTGTTTGTGTTATCTTGCCCATTGTTCGCCGGCAGCCGGGGTACGTACTCTATCAATTCGATTTAGAGCTCTTTATTAAGCATCCAGAAAGCACGGACTTAGGCCAGCTCGAACTCTACCGTGTGCGGGACTTCATTCGTCAGAAAGTAGACTTAGGGCCACTCATGCAAGGAGTGCAGCAGATTACGGGAGTAGACATCCACCAGGTATTAGAAAAGATAAAACAGCAAATTAAATTTTTGCAGCAGATAGAAAACCAAGACTTACCTATTGCTCCAGCCCAAATGATTGCAGCTTCTTGAGTGTTCCTCTTTTTAAATAAAATAGGCTTTACCTCTTTTAAAGTTTAACTCTGCCTCTCCTAGTTTATCAAAAAGCTAGAAGGAACCATCCAAGCATTATGAGAAATAGGTGGACAAAAAACCCTTCTATTTTTCTCGTTAAAAAAGGCGGTTTATTAGGTATTAAGAGGATTATAAAAACTGGGCAAAAAAGAGTAGTTTTTTTCCTTAAAGAAGAGCACAGCAGAGAAGCAACTTTGTTTTACAAACCACAAACGACCGTTTAAGATTTGTAAAACTGGTAATCTTCCCTTATTTTTATTACAAGATAGGTCAAAGATGATACAAGTGGAGAAAAAGTATGTCGCTTATTACCGGGTATCAACAGCCAAGCAGGGAACCAGCGGTTTGGGATTAGAAGCACAGCAATACGCCGTGGCCAGTTTTCTGAATGGTCAGAAGATTACCAGTGAATACGTCGAAGTAGAAAGTGGAAAGAAAAACAACCGGCCGCAGCTGATTGCAGCCATCGAGCAGGCTCGTAAAATTAAAGGCACATTAGTTATTGCCAAGCTGGACCGGCTCAGCCGGAACGCTTCTTTTATTTTTACTCTGAAAGAAAGCGGAGTTGATTTTGTGTGTGCTGATATGCCCGATGCCAATACTTTAACCATCGGAATCTTTGCGGTGCTGGCCCAACACGAACGGGAGCTGATCAGCAGCCGGACTAAAGCCGCTCTGCAGGCGAAGATTGCTCAGGGTGCCAAATTAGGCAAACCAGAAAACCTGACTTATCAGGACCGGGTGGCCGGTGCCCAGGCATTAAAACAGAAAGCAGCCACTAATCAGAACAACAAGCGAGCCGCGGCTATGATTAAGCTTTACCGTTCGCAGGAATTAAGTTGGTTAGCCATTGCCAGTAAATTAAACGAAGCTGGCTTTCGGGCCAGCCGGGCGGAGAATTTCAAGCTGTGCAGGTGCAGCGGATTTATCAAAGAATAAAATTATAGATTACTCTCATTTTAGGCCATACGATTTGGCGCTAAATTTACATCAACCCATTTATAAATGAATCTTGTAAACAAAAACTGGCAGTCTTCAAAATACTTGCATAATGCAATTGAAAGCATAAATACCTTACTTGAAAAAGACCCTGATTTATACTCATCATTACGAAATTTATTTTTGTAATTACAAGTGCTGATATCCCTTCTTTAACAAATCAAACAATTTATAACAGTTCCTCAAACGGGTTTGCTGTTACAGAAAGTAATTATTACATGCCAGAGGTTAGTAAAAATTATTTTGTTCACCTAATAATTGTGAACCAACAAATTTGTGAACAAGCGAATTTGGACGATGAAGAGTTAACAGCTGTATTACTTCATGAACTTGGACATGTATTTAACATGTACAAACAAGAACCTATTCCAACCTTAATTTATTGCCTTAAAACTAATACAACATATAATGCTGACTTAGAAGCCAAAACAAAAGAAGAAAACAGCATTTATAATGAATATTATGCTGACTATTTTGTAGTTAAGAATGGATATAGCCAACAATTGATAAAAAGCCTTAAAAAGTATACAAACCTAGATTTTGCTATAAATCATGATCAAATTGCAAAACGAATTCAAATGATACAAAATGGGGATTGTGAATTTACAGGAATTCTGAAAGAATTAAAACCTATGGTAAAGTAGAAAAGAAGCTACTAACAACACCTAAAAAGTGTTTTAATGCTTTTTAGCCAAGACCGTTAGGGGCAATTGTAAAAAATACTTTAATTGTAGTTATGTATGAGTGATAGTTTCCAATATAGATTGTCGAAAAATCAAAAAGAAGAAATAGCTGAAAATCTAATTGCCATTTTGCAAAAAGACGCAAAAATTACGCAAGCAACTACAGATTTCATTTCCGATTGGATTTCTACTGGTCCCAGCGAAAAAAGGAAAGCTTTTTATGATGTATGGGAGATCGTTCTGAAGAACTATCTGCCAACAGAAAGGCCAATTTTATTTCGGTCTAGCAAAAGAATCATTAAAAAGAATAGAATAGCAAGTTTTACTGGACAGTTAGGATGCGCAAAAAATTTCGGTAAAGATTATTTAATAATCTATGATACATATGAGGTACTCAAATTTGAAGAAGAACTTTATAAACCTGGTGATTATAAAAACACATTCTATCCGCTGATCAATGTTCTAGAAAAAGCTCGAGACTCTGGCGGATGGGGATTCCCTGAAAGAATATGGAATTTTATCGGTGAGAACGAATATATTGTAAGAATTGAGGTTGAGTACCTTAACATATTGAAGTGGGTTAAAAATGATACTGATAAATATCTTGCCTTAAAATACCCTAATTCAAAATAACTACTCATAAAAGCGGATGAGCCGCGAAACGTTATGTAATAACTATGGCTACATTAGCTCAACTCCGCCTGCAGGATTGGTACTCCTTCCAAATGGAAATGAACCGTTACACCCGTAAGCACTTACTAAAGAGATGGCGGGGTGTTAAGCAGAAGCACTACGTTTATTTCATCTTTCATCAAGTGCCAAGTACCCCACTGGTCCGGCCGGTCTACATTGGTTGCACCAGCTCCTTGTACTGGCGACTGGTTAAACACTCCAGTAAGATCACAGAAAACGCTCAGGTCTACTTCAAGGAATATACAACCAGAGAAGAAGCGCTCCAGCACGAAAAACGCTGCATTAAACTTTGGAAGCCACGGATGAATATAAAGTATTCGAACTGGTGGCAAATGGAGCTATTAGATTAAGAACGGTAAGACAATCAACAAGCCATCCTCTATATTTCCTCACAACAATCTTAAAACTAATCTTTATTTCTGGCTTTTTTATAGTGTAAGAAAACTCAATTTTTGAGTGTTCTAAAATTATAGGTAATTCTAAGTTTAACTGCTTGCCTTGCAGTTGCATCTTTAATTAAGAGTCTGGTTCAATCTATAAATATTATTTAAGAAATAAATTAAAAAAATGTTCCATATAAGGAAACATTAAGCTTTATACCACGTTATTAATAAAGTTCCTTTTATGGAACACAAGCCCGTTTTGCTTGGATATGTGTCACGAAATTTATGATATATGGGTAAAAGTATTCCAATTGAAGTAACAGATAAGGTTCATGCATTTTTGCTGAACTTACCCCCACTAATCGAAAGAAAGTTTTGATTATTTTAGACTTAATACAAGAAGGGTATACGGCAGATTGGATTACTTCGTTGGGCGATGGCCTTTTTCAATACACGATCGAAGCAGAAGGTATAACCTACTCGATGAATGTTTTTTGGGATGATTTTAAACGCTGCCTAATAATAAATTCAATCTACCGAACTAAATGAAAGATGCTAAAACATCTTGCACACGAACTAAAAAATGAGGAAGGAATTAAACCTCCTTCCTCATTTAACAAACTTAAATTAGTAGAAACTTAAACTTAAAATAATGAAGGAAATGGATAAGAAAAGCTGGATCGCAACTCAATCCAACCCTAATAACAAGGGCAAAGATAGTCCGCTAACAGCGATTGTACCACCTCACATATCGGATGAACCATATACTGATCAAGATCCGGCATATGGCAATAAAAAGAAGACTCTACTGGAAGCTTTTACAACAACTGAAAAACAACTAATGCCTGATAAACCAAAAGAAAAAACCACTCCTTTAAATGCAATAATAGATAATCGATTTAAGAAGGGCACACCGGAACGAGAAGACTTTGAATATGAGAAGTCTCTGGTAGTCCTGGGCGCGAAAATTAAGGAATTAAGAAAAGAGAAGAATTTATCACAAGCAGAATTGGGCGAAAAGGTTCAAGTAACTAGATCTCAAATCGCCAAAATAGAAAATGCATACCACAATTTCACCTTTGCCACTATAACTAAGGTTTTTAATGCTTTAGATGCAAATATTACTTTCCAAATACAACCAAGAGAACCGGAAGAATAAAGTGCTCTCGTAAGAATTATTTGGATTTTAATTTAAAGGGCCTCTTCAAAATGAGGCCTTTTTACTCATCCATTTCAGTAAAAGCGCTTCTAGTTTATAGCAGATCTCTCCAGCATACCTGGCATAATCAGGATGTTCAAGAATTCCTAAATAAATTTTTAACGTTTTAACTTTTCAAAGAAATGGAACTGAACTTCATTACTGAGTTAATTACTCAACTGTCAACCAAAATAATAGACAACCTACCTCAATTATTATCGGTTTTACTCAATGGTTACCTTGCCTTCAGACCAAAGAAAGACAAACCCGGAGAGACCTCCAATCCTCCCGCTAACCCACCTGCTCCTAAACCACAGAATAGTAATAACAAAAACTATCCTCGTAAAAAGCGGAAACGTAGAAAAAGATAATATGTAAAATACCCTTTCTATAAAAGTCAGGTGTAAGCTTCCCCAAAATTAGAACTGTTCAGGAAGAGAAAAAACTTAACTTAGAACAGTACTTATGAAAAGAAAAACCTTCAGTCCCCAACAAGTTGCTAAAATTATCAAGGAATTTGAGGATGTTAAGTAAGAGAAAGTATGGATAAATATCAAGAGATTGATCCAAGATGGCCCCTTGTCGGCATCCAAGACCGGGAACATTATTTGCAGCGCTACCTGGTAGAAGGCCGCTTTCACGCAAACGTGCCAGCGGATATTGTTCATTCCTATCACACCGTTGAACATCTGATCGCCTCTGCTTACTATTATTGGCCACAGTATGATGTAGCCTTGCAAAAGTTACTCGGGATCTGGGAGATGGCGGTAAAGTTCAAATGCCAACAGTTAGGAATCGCCCTGGCTATAGCCGGTAAAAGCAATAAAAAACCAGTTTCGCTCGTATTGAACAAACTCCTGGAAAAAGTATGTGCGCTGGAAAAAGACAAAGAACTCCAAGAGCTGTTGCAGCAAGCGAGAGCACTCAGAAACTACTATGCCCATCCGGATCGACATAGCTTTATGGGAGGTATTGCCCGGCAGCATATCATCAGCTTGGTCAATACCATTAATTTGTTATTCTTAGATACCCAGGTAGTAGTAGCGGCGAAAAAGTATTTGGCGAAATTACAGCAAGAGTTCGGCCTTTTCCAACAAGGCCTGTTTATATTGGTGTGGGCAGATCAGCGCCTGCTGGTGACTAAGGCCCTACCGGTAGCTGTTTATCCAGTGAAAGAAGCTTGGCTCTCTTGTTGGTTTTTCTTACCCGTTTTAACGAATAGCTATGAATCGTTGTCTAATCACCGTTACTCCCCTCCTATTCTCCTAACTTTTTCCAGCTGGCAGCTCCAGGATGATGTTCTAATTGGCATTGACCAATCAACGCAAAAGGAAGTAAAAGTAGCTCTTACTACAAGCCCGCTGCACCAGGAAAAGTGGCTGCACCAGGAAAAAGAACGGCAGCAGGTAACGGCCACCGACCGGGAAATTTATGACACATATTTAAAGAGCGAGATAGTTAAAGAGATAAAGCATTTTTTTTATTCTTGTGGTGGGCAAGCTTAATGCTTTGAAGCTCTTTACTTTTTAATCTAATTCCTAATAGCTATTTTCCTTCATGATTAAAGTAAAGCATCCGGACGAAGATTGCAATCAGAGGCAAGAAGCGTTTCTAACTCAGTGCCCGGCCGATCAGCGGCGTTTTCACGAGTTGTTATTTACGAACGGCAATATTGCGTACCGCTATCACCAAAAAGCCAGAACCTTTTCGCCCACGGTTCAAGATTTTGAAGAATGGCTGGAGGGATTACCCCCTAATATGCAGCAGGACATGCAACAAAAAGGATTTGAAGCTTGTCAAGGCATTTTATCTTTTACCCGGTATGTGAATGAGAAAAATGACATTGGCCTGGAGGAGTATATTCGGCTGCACATGGATCCGGAAGATTTCACCGAATATCAAAGCTTTTTAGCTCAAGCCAAAGAATAATGACTGGATAGCCATTGCCGCAACAAACCCAGAAACAATGATCGTTTCTGTTCGCTCCTAGAACTCATCTCAACAATCAAAAATACTCTTGATTTTTAAGATGCCCTTATGAGAAAAATAAAAAGCTAAAAATACCTGGAGCTACCAGGTATTTTCTTATATCAGTATTCCGTCGTTTTACGAGACGCTTGGTCAACTGACTCGTCCTGAAAAAAGTTGACCGTTGGTCTTGTCCCTGCTGGTTTAAAAGTGGTCCATTGGCAGCTTGACAGGTATATCTGGGAAGAATTAAAACCTATTCCAGTTATTTCGGAAATATGCCCCTTAAATGATAGGTTCCTATTAAAAGTTGTTTTTAGCTGTAGCTTACATTTTCCTAAAAAATCATGGTATAGATTAAGTAGAATGTCATTAAAATTAGACAAATCGAAACTACAGGTTTTCGAGACCGTTCCCGATCTATACTTAATTCTTTCCCCAGATCTGATAATCCTGAATGCCAGCAACGCTTATTTAGAAGCCACTTTTACTTTGCGGAACAGCTTACCGGCAAACATATTTTTGAGGCCTTTCCGGATAATCCGGAGCATGGGATGCGGATGGGGTTTCCAAAGTCAGATCATCCTTAGAGTACGTATTAAAACATAAACACCCACCCAGATGGAGTGCAGCGGTATGATGTTCCGCGCCGGCCCATTTGGGGACCGGCTTGAAGAGAAATTCTGGTATCCCATTCATACCCTGTCTTAAATGCCACTCAGGAAGTGGAGTATATTATCCAGAAGGTAGTAGATATCACCAAAGAGGTTCAAAGAGAGGCAGAATATAAAAGTTCGTTAAAAATCTGCTCAGCAAATAGAACAAGCGGTTTCTTCTAAAAATCAGATACAAGTTGAAAGAGAAAAGCTTTATTCCTTGTTATGCAGGCGCCGGCTATTATTGCCGTTTTGACCGGACCCGATCATGTTTTTGAACTTGCCAATCCTCGATTTAGGGAGTTGGTGGGGATGATCGACCGCTAATCGGTAAACGCGTGCGGGAGGCCTTACCGGAAATAGAAGGGCAAGGATTTTTCGAACTTTTGGACCAAGTGTATGGTACCGGCATTCCTTTCGAGGCACGGAAACACCCGTGCGGCTTGATGCCCTAAACACGGGCAACTGGAACAACGGTACTTTGATTTATCTACCAGCCCTTGCGGAATGACTCCGGCGAAATGCAAGGTATTCTGGCCTTCTTGTGGACGTTACCGAGAAGGTAGCCGCCCGGCAGCGAGCCGCCGCCTTACAGGCCGAATTACTGGCCAATGCTCAAAAGTTAATTCAGGAACGTGAAACCTACTACCAGGTTTTTGAGCAAACGCCGGCCGCCATCTGCATCCAACGGGGACCAGAACACCGGTTTGAATACTTTAACGCCGCTTATCAGCTACTTTTCCCGGACCGGGAGCTGCAAGGTCAGCCCGTAGCGGAAGCTTTGCCCGAAACCGTGATCGGGGGGTTTGTCGCTTTGCTGGATCAGGTGTACCAAACCGGGGAAACGTACTTTGGTTACGAAAGGCCTTTGACCATTATCCAACCGGATGGTAGCAGAGGGGAAGAGATTTATTTTACTTTTACTTACCAGGCTTACCGGGAAAACGGGCAGATTGTGGGCATTTCTACTTTCGCCTACAACGTGACCCAGCAAGTACACGAACGGCAGCAAGCCGCCCAAATGGCCGCCGATCTCAAGCTGGTGGCTGCGAACGCACCCGTATTTATTTTCCGGACCGATGCCACGGGGCACATTACTTACGTCAATGATTCTTTGTTAGAGTGGAGCGGCTTGCGGATTAACCCGAACCAATTAGACCAAGTTTGGGATATGGTGCACCCCGATGATTTACCAGAGTTAAATCAATCTTTTACGCAGGCTCTCCGGGCGGGTCAACCTTGGGAAAGCCCCGTATACCGGATTCGGCGCCGGATGGGGAATACCGGTGGTCCATCACCCGGACACAAACCCTATTTCACCCCCGACCAAAAGCTAGTCGGTTATAGCGGCGTTAACGTGGAGATTCACGCGCAAATAGAACTGCAACAGCAGCTTACGCGCACCAACGTGGATTTAGATAATTTTATTTACACGGCCTCGCACGATTTAAAAGCGCCCATTCTCAACATCGAAGGCTTACTGGAGGCTTTACAATATCAATTACCAGCCGAGAGTCTACTGGCCGAAGATGTTCAGGTTACGCTGGATCTGATGCAGAATTCCGTACAGCGCTTTAAACGCACCATCGGCCATTTAACCGAGGTCACGAAGCTGCAAAAGGAAAATAACGCGGCAGCTATCCCCATTCATTTGCCCGCCCTCCTAACCGAAGTGCAGCTCGATTTAGCCCATGAAGCTTCTCAGGCGCAGATTGAAGTAGCGGTAGACGACTGCCCTACGATTCAATTCTCGGCCAAGAATTTACGCAGTATTGTTTATAATTTACTTTCCAACGCCCTGAAGTACCGCTCACCGTTACGAGTGCCCTTCATCCGGGTACATTGCCGGGAGACGGCGGAATATCAGGTACTTTCCGTCACGGATAATGGTCTAGGGATGGATTTAACCGGCAATAACAAACTATTTTCCATGTTCCAGCGGTTACATACCCACGTGGAAGGATCCGGGATTGGCTTATACATGGTCAAGAAAATAATTGAAAATGCCGGCGGTAAAATCCAAGTGCAGAGTGCCGTCGACCAGGGCTCTACCTTCCAGGTCTATTTTCGGCGGAATAAGGAACAAGTTCAATAGAGCCTTCCGGTAAAGAATAAACAAGAATACCATGACTAGAATTGCTAGTGCCTTGCTGGTGGATGATGATGATACGGCTAATTATCTGCATAAACGGCTTTTTCAAAAATTAGAAGTGGCCGAAAAGCTGCTGGTAGCCCATAACGGGTTAGAGGCGCTACAACTCCTGCAGGCAAACTGTCCCGGTTTGGACTGCCCCCAATTAATTTTATTGGATATAAAATATGCCGATTATGGATGGCTTTGAGTTCTTGAAAGCTTATGAGCAATTAGAGCTGGCGCAGCGGCAATCAGTCATCATCATTATGTTGACTACTTCTTTAAATCCGCAAGACATTGAAAAAGTAGAACAAGCTAATATTACGGGACTGTTGAATAAGCCTTTAACCGAGGCGGCTTTAAAAAGCATTCTAGCCGAGCACTTTGAGGCCTAGGAACCTTCCCATGAAATTATTGGGGGTCAACTAAGCTATTATATAAAAACGCTTTAATAAGGCCGAGATAGGCTTATTAGTAGGAATTAGCCACCAAAAGAATGGTGTTGTTGGCTAGGTTTCGGAGAAATGCGCCGCTTCCCTCCTACTCCGCTAGTAAGGAAAAGAAAACACCACGCTCTGATCATCAATCTGGCTAATAAAGCGACCTAAAGGCATCAGCCGCAATTTTTCAACCATAACTCTTCGGCTATATCCATTCTTTTCTCCGTCTTGCCCTAACCCAGGCGGAGGAGCTATTTCCTTATTTCACGCACCTTTTTTCCGTAATTAATCCGGGTACGCTGGCTATTCTTTCGCGTATACCACTTTTATTACTTTACTAAGGTTATGGCGGGACTATTAGATTACATCTTCTCCCATCTAGAGGATAATAATTTAAATCGTAGCCAGGTAGAAGCCTATCTTCGGTACTTAGATGAAATCATGCTCCAGGGTTTACCCCCGGATAAAGAAATCGCTTTTCAAAAAATTAGACTCCAACTGCTGCGAAGAATGCATCAGCTAAATTAGGAGCAAATCCAGTTTAACCGCATTAGCAAGAATGCGAAGAAAGATTAACTTTTCGGTATTTCCATGTAAAAAGTAGTGCCTTGATTTTCCTGGCTTTCGAACCAGATCTGGCCCCGATGCCATTCCACAATGGTCTTGATAATGGACATACCTAATCCCACCGAAGGTTCCCCTTTCATACCGGGACGGCGGGCCCGGGTGAACTTCTCGAACAAGGTACTATGGTATTGTGCCGGAATACCAATGCCCGTGTCCGTTACCTGGATGAGTACCGTCGCTTCTTTTTCCTCCAGGGTGATACTTATCTCGCCCCATCGGGCGTAAACTTCAGGGCATTGGAAATCAAATTATTGAGCACCTGGATAAACTTATTATCATCCAGCTCCATATAAATCGTTTCCTTACCGGGTAAGTAATGAAAGGTCTTGCCGGTAATCTGCTGGGTTTGCTGGTATTCCTCCAGGAAGGTTCCTATTGTGGCGACCAGGTCTACCCGGCGCTTCATAACTTCGGTTCCCATGGCTTCCAAGAACTCCTGGCGGAGGAACTCCTGAATCAAAAGCGTTCCTTGTTGGCTGCTGCGCCGGATAATATCCAGCAAGTACTGGGCTTCCTGAACTTTCCCTTCTTCTAAATCATGGCCAACAAGTAAGATAAACTCTCAATATTGGCCAAAGGACCCGCTAAATCATGCGAGAGAATGTTGAGCACGGCATTCTTCTTATCCGAGAACTTATTAAGGTAATCGGTATACTCTTTTTGCCCGGTAATATCCTGGCAGTAGCCCATAATGGCTTCGGGTTCTTCTTGGAGCAGGGCTTTGAGGCTTATCCAGCGGACGGGATGATGGCGTACCTGAATTCGGAATTCGATGGGTTCTACCAGCACTCCGTTGCGTAAATCCAGGTAAGCCCCTTGCACATGGAGTTTATCTTCCGAATGCACCGTTTTGAAGAGCTGAAGCGGGTTTTGCCGAATGCTTTGGCGAGACGTATGCCAGACCTTCTCGAAAGCGGGATTCAGATAGGTAAAATGCTTCGTAGCCAGATCATAAGAAAAAAACACGAGATCCGCCTTTTCCGCTAACGCTAAGGGAAAAGTGAAAGCAGTAGAATTCAAGGTCATTATACAGCGGAAACGCTGTTACCCCGTAGGTCGCCTCTTACTGGTAGAAAGCTTATTGATAATCAGAAGGTTCCTTGAAGAGACTTATATTATGCTTCGTCCGTTTAAATAGTATAAAACCAAGAAAATAGCCTTTATTTAACATAATACCAGTTATCAGAGAAATGCCCTTCCCGGCTTCCTAGAAGGGCTTCTTTATATAAGCATTTTTGGTATTTAAGAGGAATACCTAAATACACCCTTGATTATCCTTTTGGTTGGATGGAAGGACAAGTACCTGCCTTATCCTTTCATCCAGCTCTGATAAAATGGGCTATTAAGGAATTAGTTGCTCTTGCCGGAGTTGCGCAAATAAATCAAAAAAGGACGCGCGGGTATCCTGGTAAACCAGAAAGCCTAGTTGGCGGCTTTTTGACATATCCGTCATTACCTCTATCGGTCGACCTAGGTCTAAATCGGTGTGCCAGGCCGAAGCTAATCGGTTCAGGTCCGGTTCCTTCAGGTGATATTTGGCAGCCATCTCTTTCCAAAGCGGACCATCGTTAGCAAGTTCAACCTCCAGCGGGTGGATGGTCCCATCAAAGCCGGCCGCTTCTACCCCAAACCAAGCGGCTAGTTGGTACCATAGCCAGTTCCAACGAAATACCTCCCCATTGGTGATATTGAAGGCTTGGTTATGGGCAGCTTCCGTAGTAGCGGCCCAGATTAACTGTTCCGCTAGAATGCGGCATCGGTTACATCCGACAGTCCATTCCATTGAGCGCCAGATCCAGGAAAACGGAACGGCCTGCTGGTTTCTTGACAAATACTGGCATAAACGGCCAGGGTAGTGCCCATATTCATCATATTACCAATTGCTTTGCCAATCACGGTATGCGGGCGATGAATGCTCCAGGTAAAACCATCGCGCTCGGCGGCGGCATACACTTCATCTTCCTGGGCGTAGTAAAAGTTTTCAATGTCCAACCGCGGATGTTCCTCCCGAACCGGCGTTACGGGTAAGGTTCCGGCTTTCGCGTAAGCTTCGAATGGTCCTAAATAATGTTTAAGCCCCGTTACCAAAGCTACGTGCTGCACCGATTTTTGGGGGAGAGTACCTCCAGCAGGTTACGTACCATCAAACTATTCACCCGGATGTTTTCGGCTTCGGTCTCTTGGCGCATCCAGGTGTAATAAAAACGTGCGTAGGCGAAATGTCTGTCATGGCGGACTCCAGACTATCTTGGCTTAACAAATCGGCCGCTACGGGTATTAAGTTGTTTATTTCGGTATTCGGGTTTCGGGCCAGGCCATAAGTGGTCCATCCT
>NZ_QASA01000002.1 GCF_003340495.1 Adhaeribacter pallidiroseus | reverse complement strand
TAAAGGGCCTTGCAAGCTGCATTGGATTTCTTTGCCGAGAAGCTGCAAACATATAATTTGCTTCGAATTAAGCTGCCACCCATTTTAGTAATGCGCGTCTTTCCTCGGATGCTCGTGCCCGAAGTATATTCCCGGGAGAGAGGCCAGCTTTAACAATCAACTGGCGGTAATTATCCATTTTCTGAAAGCTGCCAGCAAATAAAAGCAACATGCCGGCTGTTTTTTTACCAATCCCTGGAATAGAAGAAAGTAATGGATCTCCTTTTTAAAAGTATCCTCCAGAGTGGCTAGTAGCTTTTCTTGGATTTGCTTCACTTGCTTATCGAGCATTTTTAAAGTTTGCTTCAGCTTTTTACGGCTAATGCGCTAACTATCGTTGCCGCTCTAGAGCCGCCAGGGAGTTGATGACCATGGTTCTTTGCCGGATGAGCTGCTCGGTAACCTGTTCTAGCTGCCGACATTCACGATCACTGGCTCTTCCGGTTGCCAGGAAGCTACCTGGTTCTGTTCCCCATAGCGCTTGATCCATTGCGCATCCTTCTTGTCACTTTTTCCTTTGCCCAAGTGCATTTGGATGTAACGCTTAATAACAACCGGGTTCACTACCCCTACTTGCGTGCCGTGTTCATATAAGAAGTAAGCTAGCTGCAAGTAATAAATTCCGGTCGCTTCCATCACATAAAGACTCTCGATACCACACTGTTTCACCAGCTTTTGAAAACAAAACCAGCTTTATTATTACCTACTTCCAGGTGCTGAAGCTTATCCACTAGGGAGAAGCATACCGTTAAGGTATCTTTACTTACATCAATACCAATTACTTTTTGGCGAATAGAATCATAGCTTAAAGTGTTAACCAAAGGTAGACTAAAAAGAAGAAGAGTAATGGTAGCTTTCTCTATCCTCTTGCAAGCTCTTTAGGCTTCATGGAACTGTTCAAAGTACCATAAAAAAGGAAGGGGATTATCATGTAAAACAGGTTCTTAAGACCTAATAAAATTGCGAATCTTACTCCTTCCTTTCTTCTCTTTTATCCCAATATAAGCATCAAAGCAAACATAGGATAAAAGTGGTTATAAGCCAATTTTGCTGAACAGGCTACAGATAATTATTATAAATTAGAGTTTATATATTTTTAATTTAGCTACAATAGTAATGCTTTCAAATTTGCTTTAAACAACATCACAATTGGTATGAAATGGTACGATTGGATTGCTGCTGGTATTTACCAATCTCCACCCGTTGATTTTTATCTTTGCTTCTCCACAATGAGCCCAATTAAATATAAGCAGGATAGATTTTGACCGGATCTTTCTAAAACGCAAAAGAGATTGACTGGTAGAGTCAATCTCTTTTAAAAAAACAAAATTCCGTCTTTATTTACTAAAAGCTTTCTTGAGATCTGCCACGGCTAAAGCCTGCGCTTCTTTAGCTTCCGGTAAGACGGTAGCCATACCGAAAAACTCGTGCGTTACACCGTTATACGTCTTTTGATTCACCGCAACCCCCGCTGCTTTTAACTTCTCGGCTAACATTTCGCCTTCGTTAGTAAAGGATCCAGCTGCGCATTGATAATGGTGGTAGGAGGTATACTTTTTAGGTCCGGTGCTTTAGCTAGAGTAATCAGAGGATTGTTGCCATCTGCGGCACTACGAAGATATTGTTTAAAAAACCATTCCATCATAGGCTTATCTAAGGGTTTAGCGCTGGCATATTGCTGATAGGACTTGGTATTGGTATCGTAGCCAGCGATTGGATAAACGAGCACTTGATAAATGGGAACCATGGCCCCTTTTGCTTGGCCATCATACTCACGCCGCGGCTAAATTGCCCCGGCACTTTCGCCTACCAGGGCCACCCGCTTGGGATCCCCTTTGAGGGAAGTCGCATTTCTAAGTACCCACTCATATGCCGCATAAGAATCATTGTGGGCTGTGGGGAATTTATGTTCGGGCCCCTGCCGGTAAGCTACCGATATTACTACTGCCCCGGCCTGCTCGGCCAATCCTTGAGCGGAAGCGTTGTAGGTATCTAAGTTGGCAATGACCCAGCCTCCCCCGTGGTAATAGACAATCACCGGGAAAGGTCCCGGCCCCGTTTGGGGTGTATACACCCGGGCGTGGATCGAACCTCCCGCTACCGGGATGCTTTTACCCGTAGTATCGACCTGCGCCGGCGGCACGGGATATTATTTTCTTGCATCACGTCCATTACCGCCGTCGTGGGACTCGGCTGCTGCCGGGCTGTGGGGCGGACAAGGTAGGCAGTGGCGGGGCTTTATAACTAGCTAATTTCTCCAGCACTACTTGCATCGGAGCCGTTATTTCGGGCGCCCAGGTCGGTTTCGGTCCTTTGGGCGTTAACGCACCAGTGCTGGCCAGACTATCCGTGGCGTTAGCTACCGAATCAGCTGTCGTGCTGGCTGCATTAGCCGTGGTTTCCTTCTGCGGGGAATTACAACCCGCAACAAATAGACCTATACTAAGCAACAAAATACGGTATCGGACAAAGGAAGTTTGCAGTTTAAGCGTCTGTTTTTGGTTCATCTTTTTATAAGTTAGAAGCGACTTTTATTTAGGAAGTACGTACGTATAAAAACGGGTAAGTTGTTTGCTTTTCTTGGCTGGAAAGAAAAACTTTTTTCACTACGTTGCCTATCCGCAACTCCTTTTGTTTATGGTCTAACTGGTTGTTAGCGTGCTCAAATCATTTAAATTGTTTGCTATAAAATGCTTTAACTGTACATTCCTTGCTACCAGATTCCCTAATCGTGCTACCTGATCTCGAAAAAGACCATTACACTACTGCAGTTGCAATAAAAGAAAGGACGGAACACCAACTTGTTCGAGCACTCCGGCGCAAGAGGAATCTGCCTGGAGGAATTTATATGAGGCGTATGCGCCTGCGCTGTACGGCGTTATTCTCCGGATCGTGAAAGGGGAAGCATTGGCAGAAGAGATTCTGCAGGAGTGTTTCCTGAAGATTTGGCAATCTTTTGGTCAGTATGATCCAGCCAGGGGCAAATTGTTTACTTGGCTAATTAACATTGCCCGGCATTTAGCCATTGATAAAATTCGTTCCCGGAGTTATTTAGAAGATTTAAGAACCCAAAAAATAGAAACAAGCCACTGGCCAGTGGGTACCCTGGTTTCCAGCCGGAACATATGGGGCTGCGGAAACTAGTGGATCAGTTAGCTCCATCCCAGCGGATTGTTATTGATTTGATGTATTTTGAAGGGTATACGCAAAGTGAGATTGCTCAAGAACTGGCGATTCCTTTGGGTACGGTGAAAACCAGGGCTCGGTCTGCTTTGCAACTTCTGCGAAAATTAATGTAGTTTAAGTTAAGGTCCTGATGGCTGAAAGTTTATACTTCCAACTAAGCGAAATATACAAGTTCACTTCTTTTTAGGTTTAAGCTGTAAGATTTCGAGCAGCTAAAGGGTGGTAAGAAAGTTGAGCTAACTCAATAGCTAATACAGGGGTTATTTTAATCTAATGCAAGAAGAGCGGGAAATTAGACTAGAGCTAGTTTGCTAAAAGAAAGCAGTTACTTTACAACGGTTATTATGAGTTTAGCTAACATTGATTTAAACCAATATAGTATTGTGCGCCACCGGGATACGGATAAAGTATATACGTGTACGAAACCGCTAAATACCCGCCTTTCAAAGCGGCAGCGGAGCATCAAGAATTGGGATGTTATGCGTTAGACCGGAATGGCCAAATCAATTTAGATACGCGGTTTACTTTTAAGAAAGAACAGCTTTTCTTGCAACCGATTCGCTGGTCCTAGAATTTAGAGGCAGGAGTAGATTTAATGTTGGGATCATTTTTCGATTAGTAAATAAGTGACCCCATCATAGGCTTCACCGCGACAGGTAAATGAGCCTAAGTGCTGGAGGCGATCTTCCAATTGCAGAATAACGGCATCCGGTATCGCTCTTTTTTTCATTTCCCGGGTATTGCGTACCAAAATATAGGTCTTGGTTTCGGTAACTTCTACTACCTGCTTTAAAAACAGCGGGAAGGAGTAATTAAATACTCGTAGATTGCTTGTTTGGTTCTTCTTAACTCCATGCTCCTGCTGTCCTTTCTTCCGGTTTAAGTAATCCGTATTTGTAACAACGTTGTTTTTTCTACAATGATACTTTACGGTTGCTAAAACTATGCTGTTATTGTGGCCTGTTTAGATAATAAAAGAAAGCCATGGCATTATGAGGTGAGTTAATTATTGTATGACGTAGTAAGCCAACCGTAGCAATCCACTTGATTGCTCGGCTCGTTTCTTTTTTGATATTTTAAGCCACTCTCTTAGTATTAGCCAAATTCTCGCCGATAATGTATACGTCTACTACCCGCCGCTTGTACGAAAATGAAGTTCTTACCATTTACCTGGAGCTGGATTTATCTTTACTACGCCTGGATTGGAAACAGCAACCTAGTAGTCCTGAATACCGAATGGGTTATCATCAGGCCATCCTGTTGGCTTTAGAATACAGAACCTTGTACTGGTTAACGGATTCCCGGCAAGTATTGTACCTGCACCAGGCGGATCAACACTGGATGTACGCTAAAATGCGGCCTTTGCTAAAAGGAGGTAAGTTGCAACGGATGGCGATTGTCTTACAACCTGAGACCTTAATCATGACCGACCAAAAACCCTGCATGACAATACAGGGAATCCTTTCCCCAGCAAGAAGCTTTTTCACCTGGACTTCTTTCTGGATGTAGACTCCGCTTTAGCTTGGCTGCAGGAAAATAATTAAAGTAACAATTCCCTTTTTGTTCTTATTCTTTGGTACCTCGATAAAGAAGGTAGAGCCTTGATTTTCCTGGCTTTCAAACCAAATCCTTCCCTGATGGAGTTCCACGATATTCTTGATGATGGACATACCTAAGCCCACGCTTTTTTCTCCCGAAGTCCCGGTCGGCGAGCCTTGGTGAACTTATCGAATAAGGTAGCTTGCAAGGACTCCGGTATGCCAATACCGTTATCGGCCACCGTAATGAGAATGTAAGGATCCCGGTCTTCTAAAACAAGGGAAATGGTGCCCTTATCGGGTGTAAACTTAATAGCGTTGGAAATAAGATTGTTTAATACCTGCATGAACTTGAGTTCATCCACCTGCATGAAAATGGGTATCTGAGAAGGAATAAACGCGAAGTTTTTGGGGATTAAAGTAGTTCCCGTTTTATAGTTGTTCATCATGTCGGCAATGGCCCGGGCAATATCAACCCGTTCCTTGTTGAGGTTGATTTGGGAGGATTCTAAAAATTCGTTATTAACAAAGTCCCGGATTAAATCAGATCCCCGTTTGGCGTCGGCTTTTAGCATACTCATAATTTGATCCACGTCCAGATTCCCGGCTTTAATTTGATCCTCTAAGGCCCGTACTAGGCCTTGAATATTAGCAAAGGGGCTGGCTAGATCGTGGGAAAGTATTTCTAGAGTCGAGTCCTTCTTGGCGTTAAATTTCTGCAACGTAGTAATATTGGCTTTGCTACTCGTGGTATCATAAGCCCAGCCGCTGATATAATCTTGTTCTTCGTGTTGGACGATGTGCGCGTTTAGGCTGAGCCACTTAATGGTTTGATTGGGAGCAATAATGCGGAATTCTAATTGTACTGGGGTGCGCAATTGTCTTAACTTTTGGTATTCCTGAGCCATATAGGTCTTATCTTCCGGATAGATCAAAGGCAAGAGTAAATCAGGCTCTACCAGAAACCGCTCGGGTGATTCTTGACAGAGCTCCCAAAAAGCGGGACTGATGTAAGAAAACTGGTCTTCGGCTAGGTTATAGGAAAAATAGAGTTGGCCGAATTGGGTGGTAGTCGCTTGAAAATTTGCAATTAAAAGGGCATCGTGGTTTATCTTCATGTTGGGAGGCGCTAGCAAAATAGGTTCGGGTAAATAAAGGGTCGTCTAGGCAAACTCCGTATACTGACTTTTTAGCCAACGGGAATGGCATAAAAACAAGAAGTTTCTCGCACTATAAGAAGTAAGTCGAAAGCCTTTTTTTGGTTTGATAATTACTCAGCAAAGATATGTTGCGACATAGGAACTAACCATCGCCGGTTTTGATTTACTAGAATAAGAAACTTTAAACCCGATGTTATTGCCCAAAAAAGTTCTCGTGATCGATGCCGATCACACGGCTTTTCTTAGCCCACTTAGCTATTAAGGGCATTACCAAGGAAGTTCAGGTGCAGATGGCTCAAAATGGTCAGGATGCTTTAAACCTAGTGCGAACGGATTGTTCCCAGGAGCAATGCCCTACTGTAATTTTTTTAGATATTCAGAGTTACCACCGTGACGAAATTAAGTTCTTAGAGGAACTCCAAAACGCACCTAATCTCAGACACCTGGCTTTGCGAATTGTTTTGTTTGCTTCGACAAAGGCTTGGAAGTGAATTCCTGAACGCCTAAGTCTTTGAATATTTCTATCTGCTGGGGAGTTGTGTTAATGGCTAAAAGCAAAAAGACGACATTATTATTCCTTAGAAGATCTATCTTATTTAAGGCTTCCATCAACTCCATCCCATCCATGACGGACATATGATGATCCAAAATCACAAAAGCCGGACAATTATTTGAGTTAGAACTGCAATTAGTTATCAGATAGTCAAAAGCTAATTTCCCGTTGGTAAGCACAGTTACTTCGTGCTTAATCTCCATTCTCTTTAAAATGTTTTCATTGATATAAATTGAGTGGGATCATCATCCACTAATAAAATTTTATTAAGTTTTTTCATATTAAATGGAGGTCGTTTTATTGGATTCTAATAATGTACAATAACTTAAAGGGATTGTACTTATAAGAAAAGAGCTTAACCTGGGGCTTATTATATTTACTTAAGAAGCTTTTTAATCTTCAAAGTGCTCGTCCAAAATTCTTCTTAAAGCGGCTTCCGTTAAAGGCTTATTCAATAATCCTGTAATCTGGGCGCGTTCTACTTTTTCAACATCATTGGGTTTAAAGAAGTAGTAAGCATGATAATCACCACGGATTGGCGCTGCGCCAGTTCTAGTTGCTCGTAGGCCTTCAGAAACTCAAAGCCATCCATCACGGGCATATTAATATCCAATAAAATGAGCTGGGGACATTCCGGTCCGGGGCAGTTGGCCTGAAGAAGTTGCAAGGCTTCTAAGCCATTCAGTGCCACCAATAGCTTTTCAGCTACGTCTAACTTTTGAAACAAACGTTTGTTCAGAAAGTTAGCAGTAGTGTCATCATCCACCAGCAAGGCGCAAGTAATTTTAGGCATGTTCTATTTTTCTATTAATCTTTATAGTTTCTATTAATCTTTATAGTATTAATAAGCAGCTTTACTAGCTGGCTGGTTGGTCTCGTTTAAAATAAGCCCGGAACGTGGATCCTTGATGGAGAATGCTTTCCACTTCAATTTTCCCACCGGCATTCTCCATGATCTTCTTGACCATGTACAAGCCAATACCGGTTCCTTCCACGTGATTATGCAATCGCTTAAACATGGTAAAAAGCTTGGTACTACCGGAAAGATCCAGGCCTAAGCCATTATCCTGCACCGAAAGTATTTGGTATTCTTCCGTTTCGGCACAATGGATACGAATTAACGGGGCACGTAAAGAGGAGTGGTATTTAATAGCGTTAGACAGTAGGTTATAAATAATGCTGCGTAAGTTCTTGGCGAAAACCGGATCGTGGGGCAGTGAGTTACATCGACTTCTATTTGCGCTTGCGAAGCTTGTATTTTAGTAGCCAAGTCTAACCGCACTTCCTGGATCAAGGCGGTTAAGTCGATGGGGGTGGCTTCGCGGCTATTTTCTTTTTGCAGTTTGGTGATTTCGGTTAAATGTTCAATCGTGCGTTTAAAACGCTGCACCGAATCTAAGATTAAATGCAGCGTGTACTGCACGTCTTCTTCTTGCAGACTAGCGGGAGAAAGCTGATCCTGCAGGGCCTCTATCAAACCTTCAATGTTGAGAATAGGGCTTTTAAGTCGTGCGAAGCAGTGTAGATGAAATTATCCAGGTCCACGTTCACGCGCCGGAGTTGCTCATTAGCCTTCAATAAACTATTTGCTAGAGCCGTTGCTTGTTGTTCACTTTTCTCAATAGCTTCCCGAGCTTCCACCTGATCGGTAATATCTTGTACCAAAGTGTAAAAACCGATTACTTCCCATTCTGACGATCCGGGATATAACTGGTACGAATGTGTTTCGTAAAGTCTTCCCGGAACGGCATGGTAGCTTCAAAATCTACGCGTTCGCCGGCTAAAGCCCGGTCGATATATCCTTGATGTTAGGATAAGCTTTTTCCCCCGCTATCTCGCGGATGGGTTGACCTAATAGATCTGCTGCTTTACGGTTGAACCAATTCTCGTAAGCCCGATTGGCAAACCGGTATTTCTCATCCAGATCCAAGTAGCCAATGAGTACCGGTAAAGCATCCGTAATAAGCGGAGCTGTCGGGCACTGGCTTCACTGGCTTGACGGGCTTTTACCTGCTCACTGACGTCCGTAGCAACGGCCGCTACGCTCATCACCCGCCCTTGATCATCATGTAAAGGTTGATAACAAAGTTGAGATACACCGTTTCCAATTGATCATTACGCTGGAATAAGGCGGCTACTTCATTAGCTACAAAAGGCTCTCCGGTGTGCATTACTTGATCGAGTAATTCTCGAAAACCTTGGTCGCGCACTTCCGGCAACGCTTCAAATATAGCTTTGCCTAATACCTGCTCCGGAGTCCGGCCCACAAGGCCGCTACCCGGGTATTGGCAACTTCAACCACGTATTCCACACCCCGGAAAATGGCTACCGCCACGGGAGCTTGTTCAAAAGGGCTTGCAGCTGTTTTTGCTGCACTTGCTGCTGCGTCGGGCTTGTACTTGCTCGGTAACGTCGTAAGCAAAAGTAGAAATCCCCGCAATCTGGTTGTTTTCGCGGTAAGCCTGGTAGGTAAAAGTAAAATACTTTCTACCGCGGGTTTTCCGTCCGGCTGATCTACCAGTAGGGGTAACTCATGACCAAGTAAGTTTCACCTGTTTGGTAGACCTGATCCAAAAGCGCCACGAAGCCGCCGGGCGCTGCTTCGGGTAAAGCTTGGGCGATGGGTAATCCGAGTAACGGCCGCCGGTGAAAATTTGTTGAAAGGCGGCGTTAAAGTATTCAAACCGGTGTTCCGGGCCGCGATTAATGCTAATAGCGGCGGGCGTGCTCGCAAATACTTGGTAAAACGTTTCGCGTTCCTGAACCATTCTTTGGGCGGTAGCCAGTAATTCGATTTGTAAAGCTTCCGCGCGTTGCCGGGCTAATACCTTCTCCGTAACGTCTACGACAAAGGCCAGAACCCCTTGTATTTGCCCAAACTCATTTTTTAGGGGTTGGTAGATAAAATCGACGTAAAGTAGCTCGGGTTTACCCGTTGCTTGGTCATAAAGCTGGGCCGGCGTTTCCGTTCCTCGAAAAGGAATACAGTGGCATACACCTGGTCTAACAAAGCAATAAAGCCTTGTTCCACTACTTCCGGAAACACTTCCGCCACAGTCCTTCCTAAATTTGTGCGATTACCCGAAAGGGCTTGGTAAGAATCATTGAAGAAATTATAGCGATGCTCCAAACCCACTAAAGTAGCAATAGAAGCAGGCACCTGCCCTAAATTTGCTGGAGTTGATCTTGCTGCTCGCGTAATTGTTCCCGTTGTTGTTGGGTTTCCCGTAAAGCCTGCTGCAAGGCTTCTGTACGAGCCGCAACAAGCGATTCTAAGGATTTATTAAGTTCTTGCAAGGCTTGTTGAGCTTGCTGTAACTCTAGGTTTGTACTTATTAATTCTTCATTGCTAGCCTGTAATTCCTCGTTTATTGCTTGAAGCTCTTCATTGAGTTCTCGGATTTGTTTACTGCTCACCTCTAGCTGCTGGCGGGCTTTTACCTGAAGAGTTACTTCATAGGCAAACACCATAATACCATCTACTTGGCCGGCTAAATTGCGCGTGGCCTGGTAGATAAAGTTATAATAATTGTGCCCTAGTTCGTTGCCGGAGTTCTCATGGTCTAGTTGCACCAACATTTCGTGCGCATAAAAGCTCTCTCCGGTGCGATACACTTTGTCTAATAAACCAAAGATGGGCTGGCCGGCTAGTTCCGGCATGGCTTGTGCAATGGATTTACCTAATAAAGGTCGTTTTCCCACTAACTGCTGATAAGGTGGATTAACCAGTTTAAAAACGTGGTTTGGTCCTTGAAAAATACAGATCAGAGCGGGTGCCTGCATCAAGATACTGTGTAGTTGCCGTTTTTGCAGATTGGCTTCGGCGTAGGCGGCTTGTTCCCGAGTTAGGCTCTGCTGCACTCGTGTTTCAGCCAGTACTTGTTCGGTTATATCCGTAACCGAATGGATAATCTGGGTAACCCGACCCTGTTCATCTACTACAGGCCGGCTATCCAACCGCCAATAGCGTTCTAAGAACTTCCCGGTATGCAGAGGATCTGCTACATCATATCGCTGTTGAAGTATTTGTTGACGTTTACCCGTTCTTAATACTTTTTCCAATAAGGCTCGCAAATTAGCCGTTCCTTTCACCCCCGCTAGCTGGGGATTATCCGGGAATACCTCCCAAATAGAATGACCGATTAATTGCTCCCGGTCAGAAAACGACACAACTAAAAAATCATCACTAACGGCTTCAATTAATAACTCGGCAGAGAGCAGCAAGAAGGCACAGGCAAGGCGTTAAAAATAGCATCATGGCTAGTAGCTGAAGAAAAAGCAGACATCAAATAGGAAAAGTAGTATCTAAAGAAATTCGTTAAGATAAGAAGTGCCACTAGGGCATTTATTACCCCAAATTAGCAAATTTATTCTATACTGTATTTGCTTGTTTTAGTTGATATTATGATTAGTAAAAGGGAAAACTTGCTTGTTTAATGTTTCAATAATTGTCCAGTAAACCTAAAGTTCACCTGATCCATTAGAAAACGGGGTAATAAGCAGAAGAATGCACAAAAAACAGGGAAGCTTTGGAGTTGATGAAAACATTCCATAAAGCCATTCTTTAAATTAATGTGCCTGTTTGATTTTAGAGATGCGTTTAATAGATTGAATGGATACAAGCCACCATCTTCCATAGGCAATCAAAGAGCTAGCTACTGGCTTTATTTTCTAATCGGATCAGTTTTGTTCACTTCTCAACAAATTTCAACTAGCTTTCACCTGCTCGTTGTCGCTTATATAATCTGTAACCCCCATGTATGAAGATTCTACCATGGCAAACGACCCAACGAAATTTATCATTAATTACAGAAGCCATTATAATTGAGAACGTGAGGAGGTGCCTGTTAACCACTCCAAAGCAGCTTCTTTGCTGGTAAAGTTTTAATCAAATAACTGGATGGTGGGGTAGTTAAGACTTGAGCTTGTATCCAGTGCGCCATGGCTTCTAGTTTTGGGATAGAACTCACCAAGCGCGCTACTTTTTTTAAATGCGTTTGCTTGAGTTGGAGGGACACGCGGTAAATAAGGTGATTGTACTGCGTATCTTCTACTTCCACCATTGCCCGGCTAGAATCCAAGAGTATGTTTTGCACCTGGTAATCGTTGACATAATTTACCATAATCCTAAAACATTCTTCGGCTTCACTTAATTTATGCATTCGCATATCAGGTAACGTGACAAATATCGTATCCGAAGCCGAATCATAATCCAGAAGAAAAGATCCATCGTCAAATAATATCATGGAACAAACAAAGGAATGAAGAGGAATATTTATAATAATTTAAAAACCAGTTAAATCAAATTTAGTAAATATAGGCATAAACGTATTTACTTGGTTCTGTGAAGTCTCCGCAAAATGTGAATTTACTTTTAGCTAACTTAAACTAAATTTTGAATAGCGGTTGATATAAGTAATATAGGATATCTAATCCGAAAATGAGCTGACCAAGTTCATCTCGCAAAAGGACGGAATAATGATACTAGAATAAGCTTGGTATCATTAGGTCTTTTCTGGTTTATAGCCATCTTAAAAAAGCATCTCTTAAAATAAAAACCCTGCTGTGTTTTGAGATGCATACTGGAGATAGTAATTATTATCTCTGATGAAAATATATAGACACGTTTTGAAAAAAGTACCCAGCAAGGTGCGCTCAATAAAATATTTAGCAGTACTTCAAAATAAGCGTTGGACTATTTCACAAAAGTTTCATTGACAGCCTAAAATTAAGAAATGCAATGAATTTTGCTTCTAACATAAAAAAGGTTCTTACCCAAACAAATATATAAATATTAATAAATATAACCTTTTATTTATATTGTTTATTAACGATATTGTTTTATATTTAAGGCAAATAATCATCCACTTATACTTATTGGTTTCATGAAAAAATCTATTTTTTTGCCAGGCCTTATGGCATGGTAACTGGAAAAATTATGCTTTTTCCAGCTTACTAGCTTTGGGGTTGTTATTCTTAAATGCCTGTAGCCTCCAACCGGAAAAAGGTTGGCAACCGGAAGTGAAAACTACTACCAGCGCTAATGTTATTAACCCCAATACTGAACAACCCACTGTTTTAGGTAGCCAGTTACCCAATCCTTATCTACTAGCTAATATGCGCCGGGCGTATACCAACGTAAAAGGCGGCACTTGGACCACGTTGGCCGCTACTAATTTGTACGTTCGGTTTAAGCCTACTACTAAAGAGCAATTAATTACCCTCGAAGAAACTCTGGATTTAGATTTATTTGATGAACCATTGGATTATCAGGTAATAACCGAAGGTGATTATTATCAGGACCCGGCTGTGCCTAGCGACCAAATAACTTGGCAATATGCAGTAGTGCCCACCAATTTTACTTTTCCAGCCGGAATCACGTATCAAACCTTAGCTTCGGTGCATATCCCTACTGACATAGCCGTAGAAGTTGAAGCCGAACGGCTAGCTGGTTTAAACGCTGATGGCGATGATTTAGCCGGCAACGCAGCCGCGATAACCCAACGGATACCTGATTGTAACCCAGGTTACCATTTTGACTACGATCTAAATAAGTGTGTGCCGGATGGTTGCCCTACTGGTTACGTCTGGGATGATGTATTAAAGAAATGCGTATCGGCTCCGGTTACTCCGCCATCACCCGCTGTTTCGACCATCGGTAAAATTAATGTGCAGGATACGCAATTAGGAGTGCAGGGACTACAAAAATTGCGGGTAGTGGCTAAGAGGTGGTTCAAGATAGAGCGCATGTATACTAATAGCACCGGTAATTTTACTTCTACTGCAAAATTCCGGAATAAAGTTAAAGTAATTCTCAAGTTTAAAAACGAAAACGCCAGTATCCGGAGCATCCGCGGTGTCCGTTTTTGGCAAGTAATTTCCTCAGTAAAGAAAGTGCTTGGTAAGTTTTCGGGCAGCCAGATTAATAACATACCGGCTTATACGTTCGTTAGAAATAATGATGTTAATTCTTTACAAACCCGGGATTGGGTAGCCGCTACTACGCACAATGCCGTACAACAATACCGATCTTTAATTATTGCGCAGGGAACTAGTGCGCCGCCAGCCGGTTTACGAATTTTAATCAGCAACTGGGGATCTTTAGGTGGAACGGGTGCTGCGCCTCTATTTGGTATTAGATTTTGGGATGGTTTAGAAACCGCTTTTGTCAATAACTTTATTGCTTCCGCTGTCAATCCTGTTGCGGGTGGATTTAACACGATGGTTGGCTACTTAAAACGGCAGATAGATGTAGTGTACAATTATAACGTAAGCGATTATACTAAGATTAACTCCGATTTAGTGGTAGAAACAATTTTTCATGAATTATCGCACACGGCTCTGTATACCCAAGCTGGTAATCTCTGGTACACCGCCGCCGTTGATGCTACGATTAATGAAATTATTAGCGCTACTGTTTCTTCCTCACCTAACCCTTATGGCCGGGGAAACACGAGTAGTTCGCCAATTATTGCTTTAAATGAAGGATGGGCCAGCCACTATGGACAATTTCTAGCTGATGCGAGATACGGTACTAACAGCTCTTGTGTACGGGTGCAAGACTATCAAACCAGTACTTGCTCTAATGGTACTATAAGGCCGCATATAGCCGCATTAGAAGCGTTTAATCCACTTTTACCTGATGATCCTTTCAAATGGATTCCAAGAGGACTTTTTCAGGATTTAATCGACAATACACCAGGTGAAATTACAGTTAATGATCAGGTTTCTTTATATACCAATCTACAATTAATAAATGCCATTGATTCGGAGATAAGATCGCCGCAATTATACCGGGAACGGCTTTTATCCGAAAACAGTAATAATCAAGCAACCCAAGTTAGAGATTTATTTAGACAATATGGTTATCAATAAGAGACATAAATTCATTCATCTAATTGGCTTTATTTGCTTAAGCGTAATGCTAAGCGGCTGCCCTGATCCCGGTTGTTTGAATCCAAACCCCAAGTACAGCTTCGGGGTGACTGCAGCTTTTACGCCAGATAAAGATAAAGTGCAAGTAGGTGATACTATTTATTTAGTATCCGAATTTCCTAGTACCCTAACTCCCATTGGTAGTCAAGCTCCTGTAGATTATACAAATGCAGCAACTATTGGCAGTGCTATTACCATTGTAGAATACTTGCCCAATAAAGAACGTAAGTGGTATGTGTATGACTTTGACTTTATAGCTATGAAGGGCGAAGCATTTAATTCCACAAATATACCCGTTCCGGAAGCAGCTGAAGGAGTTAGGTACGTGGAAACGAATGGTAAATACGAAATGAAGATTGCCATTGTACCGAAGAAGAAAGGTAATTATGCTTTTTTGTTGAGTAATGCATACAGCGATAGTCGTGCGATAAAAGGGAAAGATCGTTGCGACCGGGCTACTTTTAGCATCAGCTTACAAAATGATCATCAGGCAAGTGTTGCTTTAATGGAAAAGTGGTCGGATGGTCCAGTAGGAGAGCAAGGTAATGTTTATGCTTTTACAGTTAATTAGCTAATTTCAAAAAAGCTGTTTCAATATATGCTGAAACAGCTTTTTGAAGCTTATTGTATTGTAGTTTATTAAATATTTGATTGCTGCAATTTTACCGAGAACATCTGTTATAAAAAAAGCAGCAACAATCCAGGCAAGCTGGTTATTAGACAATATGGTTATTAATAAGAAATATAAACTTGCCATTAATATTGATTTCATTACGCAGTCATTGTCCTAATAACTAGTATTATGTTAAATAGAAAGCATATTATATTAATTATTATACAAATAATTGATCAATATTTTTGTTTCAACTGCAAAATCGCTGATAAAAATATAAGATTTTAATTTCTTACTTAATTTATCTCTATTTACATCCTTAGTTTTCGTTATTGTGTACAATAAACTTTGCTCTTTCGTAAAGCTCATCAAAAGTTATTATTTCTGGATTTGTAGTATTCTTTCTATATAGTTCAAAAGAACGATATTTGTCTTTGTTTATACCATGTTCGCTTGAAAATTCGCTTAAATTCCCTATTACTAGATATGATTTTGGTTGATAATTAAAAACTTCTTCTCCAGTTGGATTTCCTTCCTGATCTTCAGTAATTATTTTTTCTGATAAAGACTTTATTGCTGAAGCAACAGTACCTTAAATTTGAGCTACGGCTCCAGCTAATTCTCTTGAAGGAGCCCAACAGCCTGAACGATAAGGTTTGTTATCAAGTAAAGGTGTAGTATTTGTTTTAATTTCAACAAAACATAAATTTGATATAATACCATTTGTCTTCATTAAAGCATCGACACGTTTTCCATAATTATTAACATTATGGCCTTGAACAACTTGTTCTAATTTCTTATCATCAAGACTCGACAAGAATATATAACCTAACCCATATCCAAAAACCCATTGATTCTTCTCAAAGAATTTTTGCCAAAGAGATTCATCCGTTAAATTGTTTTTGGTCTTTGCATTTTCAAAAAAAATTCTATCTGATAATAAATTTTGGTAATTTCCAAGTTGCTTTTTACGATATCCTATTGCAACAATATCTTCTTTCGTAATTTCTGACCTTATTATTTGAGTAAAAATTTCTTGATTATCATGTAATAAGCTTCTAGCTTGATTATCTGAAATTATCAATTTTTTAAGCTCTTCATCACTTATATTGATTGGCTTACTATCTGCAAGCTTTACATGTTGAATATTCTTTAAAAATTCAAAAAGTTTATTTATTTCATCTCCGATAAAAGCAAAACTTGCATTACGCGGTTTGTCCGTTCCAACTGAATAGCCTTGAATATTCAAAACAAAAATTCTTCTGTCATCTTCAATGAATTTTGCACTTATATAGGATTGTGCATTTATTCCATGTCTAAGCACAACTTCATCTTTTATTATACCAAAAGCATACGTATCGGGTGAGTTAATCACCTTCGAAGCAATTCGTATTTTCCTATTTAAATTGCCAAAACTCTTTAAACTAGGACTTATATAGGTTTTACCTTCCTTTGGATTTTCGTAATTATCCATTTCTTAATTTTTTCTGTGAACGGTAGCTTAATTTATAATGTAAAATGAACCTCTTGCTAACAGTGGTATTTTTTATTGAACTCTAGTTTAATCTTGTTCAGTTCCACTCCAACTTCATCATTTTCTGGATATATAACTTCATTCGGCATAGGTAGAAAAAATGTATCCCAAAATTTTCCATCAGAATTATCAACAAAAAATTTTGCTACCATTCGGTTTGCCAAGTCGTCCCCTTGGGTCTTTATAGGTCTAAAAGGATATTTGCCAACTAAGTACCCTTCCTGATATCTTGGTCTAAGTGCTTTTATTGGCATTATGTTTTGAAGCTTTATCAAAACTATTTCTGAATCAGAATAATATGAAATACTTTAATTGGGGTTCACCCATAGCAGGTTGAAGTACCAGACCCCCATTTTATTAGGATCAATCTGTAAGTATTCACTAAATTGGATAGTTTCATTAATTTTGCTGCATTCTTTGGGTTAAAGCCTGAATCCAGTTATTAAACCGAATACAGCGTTGCATAATAATGGAAAGTGATATTTCAGTAGCGATAACTGGACCGTGTAAGGTCTTCTTGTACCCTGGGATAAGTTTTTCCAATCGTTTAGATGGGGCTGTTTCAGCTCCATCGTTCAACATTTCCGGATTATCATGTTCCTGTACAGCGCTGTACAATTGTTGCTTGTTTGCGTCCGATAAATCAGGCAAATAATCAAACCCAGCCGTATGGGAAAATAATAATCCTTCAAACTCATGCAATTGAATATAAGGCAAAAAACGGTGGCTATTAATATCGTTAGCTACAGCATTTTCCAAAAAATCAACTCGTTTATATTTGTCAATTATAGTTTGGGCTTGAGCATATTCCGGAAAATCTGTTCGTAATCGGAAATAATCAATTAAAGAAGTTACAATTATATCTTGTTCCCGTTTTAATAGGTTTTCGGCATTTAGCTTATAACGTTGGTAAGTAACATCTCCTCCTTTAAAACCAGGGCTAGTGCTCATTAAAATTGCCCTTACATCATATATGCCTTTATCATAAAAATAATGACTGAGCACTTCATTGATAAACTCTTCTTCGGTAGGTCCTTCGGCTAAAATGTATAGTCCTCTCATCTGGGCCGACCTCCCAATACATTCTTCTCCCAAAGCTCCCCTAAGGTGTAATCCTTAAGCCATTCACGAAGACTTTCCTCCGACTGACGGGTAAATACTGTTTGGTTGTCCCTTCGGTCTACTACAATAATATCATCAGCAGAGAATTCATCTACCAGGTTTACCGATTGAGTAGAAACGATTATTTGTGATTTAGAAGAAGCACTTTTTATCATAGCGGCTAGTTTCTGAATGGCAAAAGGGTGCAATCCTAATTCTGGCTCGTCTATTATAATGGTTTTTGGAATATCTGGTTGTAGTAATAAAGTAGTTAAAGCAATAAAGCGCAGAGTACCATCAGATAGATTATGTGCATTAAAATATTCGTCGGACCCTTTTTCTAACCAGTTTAAGAAAATTACGTTTTCGTTTTTAGCATCAGGCTTTAAATTAAACCGATCAAAAAACGGCGCCACTGAACGAATGGTGTGCTCAATCATTCTAAAATGTTTGGGATGAGTATCTTTGATTTTAAACAGATAGGCAGCTAAGTTACTGCCATCTTCTCGCAAATAAGCGTAATCCTGCGTTTTTGCTACTTGCTTCAAAGAGGAATTTGCACTCGTATCGTGAAAGTGAAATACTTTAAAGTCCTCAAAATAATTACTTAGGTAAAAACTGCGATCTGCCCCGTGGTCTTTTAAGTTGCTTTCAGGTTTACCAATAGTATCTAAATCCATGTAATGCCATTTTTCACCGTAATGATAAGCGAAGACATTATAACCAGCTGTTTCTTCCTCAAAATAGAATCCGCTGTCTTGAGCTTGTGGTACTAACTTAAAATCATATCGGTTATTAACATTATTATCATTTGGTTTAAAAACAATGCCCCCTGCTAGATATTCAGATACTTTACGGCCAAAATATAAAATACGATCTTCATACCCATTATCTGCTACATATTTACGAAGTCTTTGTTGGTAAATGCTGTTAAGTAATTTAAAAAAACTGATGAAATTACTTTTCCCCACTCCGTTAGGCCCAATTAAAATATTAATCGGCTTAATTGATATTCTCTCACTATCACGAATGGATTTAAAATTTTCTATGTAAACACTTTCTATTGGCATTCTTTTAACTCTTCTAGAGCTTTTACATAATTAGTAATAAATATCTTAGAATGGTAAAGACTTCTCACCTTGACTTTCAAAATCTTCAATAAGCTTTAAAAAAGCCTCACCTGAATTATTAAAAAAACGATTAAAGAATTCTTTTGTACCCATTCTTAAATAATATAAAGCTTCGGATGGAACTTGTTTGATGTTGAATTCAGGCAATTCTGAATAAAAAGCATTCCGTTGTATATCTTCTATGTAATTAGTTAGGATTTTCTTTGCTTCTGAGTTATTTTCATTAAGATGGCAACCATACAGATCATGATCTATAAAATGATCTACCTTTAAGGGTGGATTAAATGCAAAAGATGGATTTACTATGATGATCTTTTTGTTTTTATAACCACCATCTTTTACAGCTTGAATAAGTAAATTATTTATATATGGATCAAAAAAACTATAGCCAATAATAAAAAAGTAATTTCTTTCTTTTAATTTATTGCTAAAATTTTGAATTAGGCTGAAAAAAGGTTCTACAGAAAAAAACTTTGTGCCATGCCCAAATATTATAACTGGATCATGTTCAATTCTATTTTCTCCTTCGATATCTTCGTAATATTCATCAATATCAGATTTTTCTAAAACAGTTCCATCTATAAGCCTGGTCCAATCTAATGACCCATGTAATTTGTATAAATTAATAATATTAAATTCATCAATACTATCAGACACATTAAATCCTCTCCATTCGCCACTATAGAATCCTCTATATGGCTTCGCTTTTTGTTCAGAAAAATGTTGTTCAATTACCTTGTCATAATTCATAGAAAAAATATCAAAGGTTATTCTTTTATCTGTATTTCTTTGAAAGAAATCATCAAGTGGCTTTAAGAAATCTGTTTGTTTAACTTCAAGCCATTGGGGAATAAGCTTATTTTTAATTGTATCTTCAATTTTATGATAAAGGCCAAACTTATTTTGCTCTTTGAATTGAGCTTCTAATCTAAGAAGTTTATCAGCCCAATTACCAGTTACAGGATAAGGTAAAAAATTATCTCGGTTCTTTATTCTTCTGATTAAAAGTGCTAATTCTTCAATATTAGGCTGCAATGAATATTCTCTATTTACTTCCCAAGTTTTCCATTCTGAATGATAATTTAAACAAGTAAGTAAAAACTTTATGGTTTCTCTTTCGATTTCTGTAAAAGGATCCTCCTGATTCAAGCAGATAATTTCAGTCAACGCTTTCAGCATATCTCCTGACATTTTGCAACCAGCATCATAGGAAGCACCAGCTCCAAATATAAATAGGCTTTTATCTATAGCTTGTTTAATATCCATATTAAATAAACCAAGCTGTTTTTTGTGAAATTCGGTTTTCAGGAATCCTACCATTTTCAAAATGTACTGCAAACTCAGCAATCATCTTTGAATACTGAGTTGTCACAGGTTGACTTTTTTGTTTAAGTCCTTTCCAATACAATCTAGAAAACTCATAAACTTGACTCAGTAGCTCTTTATGGCTAAAACCCCCAGTTTCAGTATTATACAATTTAACTTTGATAGGATACTCCTCTGCACTAATTGGTTTAAGTGGATTTTTCCAGTATCTTTGATTATTGAATAACAGATACTCGTTACTAGTTTTTCTTAATCTAACAAAAGTTCCACTAATGGGCATCCCGTAATTAAACTTTACATCAAAACATATATCTGTACTTACTTTTGTATCATTTACTTCTATCAATGCAAAAGGAAGATTAAACCTGAATTCATCTCTAATCAACTTATCAATCCTATCTACATCTTCTTTGCGAGGTGGTTTATAGTAATGTATGACTAGTCGATCCGGAGGATTATTTTGGTTAGCTTCTAAAAAATTTTGAATCGAGTTCTTTAAAGCAATTATTAAGTCATTTCTATTATTGCCATTAAAGGATTTAACATGCCTAAGCTTTCCACTATTATCAAAATAGACAGCAGTTCCTAGAACAAGATTTTCTTCAAAATATTCTTCATTAAAACCAACAACTAATTCATTATATGGTTTTCTTTTAAGTTTCCAAGGTATGCCACCAACTTTAGCTAAAATGGCAACAGAAATATTAGGAAGATGATAATGAAAATTTGCTCCGTTTATTTTTGTACTATCTATTGATTGCGAAGCAATACTTTTTTTTAAAAGTTTTTCTTTTATTAAATAATATAATTTGTTATCTGATAAATCTGCAGATTCTTTTGAGAAAGGTAAAATTACCAATGCAAAGTAATCCGCATATGATTCATTTGTCAGTACGCCATTTATAAAATTATTGAATTCATTTAATAAAGATTCTTTGTTTGAATATTGCAATCTTTCATTAGCAATGTTCACAGAAATACCAGCATAGCTCAATAATCCTGGATAATGTTTATAACCTTGCTTTATATATGAAAAAAGATTGTTAGCTTGTTCTCTATTTTGATAAATAAATAAAATTTTTAAATTGTCTGCTATTCCATTTGGCACCTCGTAAGGCCCACCATCTCGCATTCCACTTGCCGCATTAACGTCAGTCAAGCCCTTACCAAATAGTATTTGGTTTTTATCAAAATCCACTTGATCAACATCAGCTGGATGCACTGTTTTGAATCCTCCACTCTCAAATCGTAATCCATTCTCATTATCAGATTCATTTAATAGTATAGAATAGATGTCATTAATAGTTTTAAAATGATTTTGATAAAAATATTTTTGAGGTTTATTTCTAATATTTAATTGTTTTCTTTTGTCTGCATTTGCTATAATTAATCCATTTTGATTTCCAATGTTGAATTTTGCTCTTTTTATGAATCCATCTTCTGAATCTACTATTTTTAAATGATCAACTTCACTATTAAAGTCATGTTTAATATTACTTATTAGAGTATCAGTACTTCCGATACTTAATGATATTTCATTTTCATATGGAAATATTACAACATCAAATCTAGTATAAATAGCCCATTCTGAGTTATAATTATTTGTTTTTTGAAAAATTGCAAGATCTACACCTGTAGGAAAAGGCTCTATTAAGAAATTTTTTAACGAAAAAATCTCTATTAATTTTTTTTAATGTAAGCTCTCCTTAAAAATGGTAATTCTAAATACTTTATGTCTAATTTTTTAAAGTAAGTATCAGGAGTATGTGAGTTATTGAAATCAAAATATACTTTAGACTTTGCATTATCATGAACTTCTGGTAGTTGTTGCTTTAAATGAAAGATAATGTTCTCAAAGTCATTATTGGCAATTTTACTGAACAGAAAATCTGCATTTTTAGAGAACAATAATGGTTGCTTAACACTTAGTGCCAAAATAAACTGTTCTATTGAAATCTTATATTTTAACCTATTTATGATTAAGCTACTCATGTCTTTTATTAATCGTTTAAATTCAACCTTCTATATTTGCATAATCGTGTTAGTCATGTAGTACTGGTCAACAATGATGAACTTTATTTAACCGCACAACGCTTTCAAGATTATTTCAATTGATTTCAGGTTTTTCCAATTCTATTAAAGATACTGTTTAAATCCTATTTAAATATATTTCCTTTTGATTCTTCAGGCCTTCTCCCCCTTCTGTAAACTAATTATTAAAACTTGGAACTGAAATCTTTTAAAAATATTCAACTATGCTTTTTCAAATATCTCTTTTTCACTTTTGGATTCAATTACAAAACTGAATAGATATGAATTATTGACTTTTTCTCTTTTTTACAAATCCCTTTACATCCACACCTGCAAATTCTAATATTTTATAAAGTGTAGGTTGGCTTTTAATATGGAACATGCTACGAATTTCCTCGGTACTCCTATTATTCTTCTCGTACACTTCTTTCACTTCTGGTGCTATTCTTTTATAACGTTCGTTTAAACCTGAAGGCCTCCCTCCTGTTCTTCCTCGTGCCCGAGCGGAGTTTAAACCAGCTTGGGTTCTTTCCCTAATGATGTTGCGTTCATGTTCTGCTAGAATGCACATAAATTGAAAGAACAAATTACCCATAGCAGTGGTTGTATCAATGGCTTCGCTCAAGGATTTTAGATTTACTTCTCTTTTCTTCAGCTCTTCAACTAATTGTATTAGTTGCACAGTATTTCGTCCCAAACGATCCAGCTTCCAAACTACTATCGTATCCCCCGGTCGGGCATAGTCGAGCAGCTTTTCAAATTGTGGCTTGCTGGCTTTCACACCCGAGATTTTATCGGTGAATATTTGTTTGCAGCCTTCGCTCTTTAATGCGTCAAGTTGTAAGTCTAAGTTTTGGTCAAGGGTGGAAACCCGGGCATAGCCAATCTTGGTCATCTATGTAAGAAACTCAATGGAAGAAAGTAAAATACATTTAGAAATAATACATAGCAATATAAACAAAATTTTAGTAAACGCTTCAGTTATTTGGCACTGTGTAGAAAAACCCTCGTTTTTTTACACAGTGCCAAAATCGTCTATTCTTCTCTTTTGGGTTATATCGGTTAAAAATTATAATTAATGTTTTGGATACTTACCCAAGTATAGCAATTGTTTTTATCTCACGAATACCGTCTAATAAATGCAAAAATGGTTTTGATTTGTGAGATGATCCTTTGAGATTGGATATACAGCAAAAAAGACCTAGTGTAACCAGGTCTTTTCAATATCTTTTTTCCGTCGTTTCGTGAGACGAGTTTGGTCAACGCATTTCTATACAACTCAATTTTAAGTAGCTAAAATAGAGGTCCTAGAGAAAAGCTTTTCAAGTTCATGCTGACTTACGTTTAAGCGCCATATTTCGTCTTTCCATCTGCCTTGTTGTCTTTCTTATTCAACGGGGCTTGCACCGTCAATTGATTTTCGGATGAGACATAAGTAAAATATATCTTTAATTCAGGATAAAACCAGTTCTGCAATCGGCCAAGTAAAATGAAAAACGGTGCCATTCCTACCCGTTGATTCGACCCAAATAGCGGTGCCCTTTAACTGCATAATTCTATTAACAATAGACAACCCTAATCCGGTGCTGGAATTGCGGTGCCGGCTACCTGTTTGGTAAGCTTCAAAGATCCTATTTTGATCCTCCAAAGGAATGCCTTGCCCATTATCAGCAACAGATATTTGCAGAAAGGAATCTACCCGCTGGCAGCTTACTTGAATCAACCCGTCCGGTTTGTCATTGTACTTAATGGCATTACTAAGTAAGTTGGTAAAAATCTGTTGCAGGTAAATTTCTTCGGTAAACAGAACGGGTAAGTTTTCAGTTACTTCGATTTTAATGTGAGCTGGCCCGTTTAAAAAGCTAATAATTTGCGGTAACAACTCTCCTAAATCTACTCTATTTTTATTAATGGTATGCCGTCCCATGCTGGAATAAGCTAATACATCCGTAATAAATTTATCCATGGTTTTGGCTTGGCCCAGTACCATCCCGATGGACTTCTTTACATTTGTAAAGTTATTTTCCTCTAAATCCTCGCTTATAATACTCGTTAAGGATAAAATATTAAATAAGGGAGATTTTAAATCATGCGAGATGATGTAAGCAAATTTATCAAGCTCTTGATTAATAGCCGTAAGTTGCTCGTTAGCTAAATTTCGTTCCTGTAATAGTTGGGTTATCTCGTGATTAGAAGCTTGTAACTGCGTATTTAAATTTTGAATTTCGGTTAACTGATGCTCCACTTCCATATTCTTTAATCGTAGCTGGTCGAGTAGTTCTAGCAGCTGCATGTTTTGATTTTTTATCTCTACGTAGGGAGAAACGCTTGCTTCGCTGGCAAAATGTTGAATCCAGCCTTGTATGATAGCATTATTGATGGGCGGATGGTTATGAGGGATGGCTTTATGCAGCTTCACCTGGGTTCCTTTTTCACTATCACTTTCAATAAACAATTGTTCTACCAGTTTCTTAGAATTATAGATACCCCAGCCTTTACTAGAGTATGGCCGGTAATGGTTCGCTAACAATTCTTCGACGTTGGCAATGCCCCGGCCCCGATCACTGATCAACGCCTCTAAAAATAATCGTCCTTTATTTTCTATAAGGTTAAACCCAATCTGACCGTGACCCACGTGTTCTAATACATTGCGGCAAATTTCCGATACAGCAGTAGCAAATTTCGTCTGCCCAGCCATCGGTAAGCCACAAAATCCCGCTAATTGCATGGATCGTTTGTAGGCTAAAACCACGTCTAGCTCGTTTTCTATCTTTATTTTAATAACTTCCTTTTTCATTTTCATTAGGGACGGGTTCGGCCCACCAGCACTAAGGTGTCATCCGTTTTTCGGGTAAATTCTTTATAAATTACCGCCGCAATGATGCTGGTATCGTGTTGCAGCAAGTCCGGGTATTTGGTCAAATCCCACCGGCTTTTTAAACCATCGGAATGCAAGATCAAAATCTGCGTATTGTTCCAGACTATTTGATGATCATTAATGGTATTAGGCAGATTATGCCCCACGATGCCATTGTAAGACATCACACTTTTTGCTCCATCCGACGCCAAGACTCGGCCCGCGATATTACCTACTCCGCAATAAGTGAGCGTATTACTTTTCAGGTCAATACTGGCAACGTTCATCACTGCGCCCCGGGTTTTGAGCATATCGCTGTGTATTTTCCGAAGCAGCATACCGGGAGGAGAGGGCGTTTGCTTTTGAAAAGAAGCTACGGCGGCACTAGCAGCGATGTGCGCATTCTCCCCATGACCTAAACCATCAACCGCTAGAATTTGACAAACCCCGTTTTGTTGCACCATGGTCCAGCCATCACCGCATTCGGATTCACCCGGTTTGGCTACCATGACCGCGTGGAAGTCAAATTTACTGCGTTGACTCGCTTTGGGTTTCTGACCTTTCTTATACAAACGGGCCAAAAGCACCGTCCCCGACTCCCGGCGAGAGTAAAGATCAAATTCGTCGGCTACGCGTTTAATCGCGCCTAAGCCTTCTCCCCGGGAACCATAAGTAGAAGTGCCATCCTCCAGCATTCGCTTGGGATCCGACATCCCAGGCCCTAAGTCCAAGCAAAGTATTTCAATGCCTATAATTTGATTTTCATTGGTTATCGGTTTGGCCAGAATCTCCCCCCCCTTTGGCGTATGCTTAATCAAGTTACTGGCCATTTCGGCAATGACAATATTAACTTTGCCGATTTCTACTTCCGAAAGCCCAAAACTGCTAGCCAGTTTAGTAATATCCCTTTTTACGATATTTACAAAACTTCGATCTACCAATTCAAACCGCACGTGCAAGTTATAATCCATTCTTCCAGCGTATGATCGTTACCGTGGTTCCTTTTCCGGGTTCGCTTTTAATATCAAATTCGTTGGATAAGCGCTTTGCTCCGGGCAAGCCTAAGCCTAAACTGCGCCCCGTTGAGAATCCATCCTGCATGGCTAATTTTAAGTCTTTGATGCCAGGTCCTTTATCCGCAAAGGTTAGCCGGATACCTTTAATGTTATTTCTAACAACTACTTCTATGGTACCCGTTCCCCCCTCGGCATAGCGGAGCATGTTGCGCACCAGTTCACTAGCGGCGGTAATAAGCTTCGTTTGCCCCACTAGACTCATGCCAATTTTGGCCGCTAATTCTTTCGCTCGGTTCCGGTACAAAATGACATCGGGCTCCCGCTTTATCTCGAAGTTTTCCTTAGATAATGTCATCATAGAGATCTTCCTCGTCGGTTGGTGTAGGGCCAATTTTTTTACGAAGAAGTTCCATCCCCATCTCTACGTCTAAAGCCGTATGTACCCCGGACAAGGTTAAACCTAATTCTACTAAGGTTATAGCTACTGCCGGTTGCATGCCTACTACTACTGTTTCGGCATCCATTATTTTAGACATAGAAGCAATATTGCCCAGTATGCGCCCCATAAAAGAATCAACGATACTTACCGCCGAAATATCAATCAGTACGCCCCGGGCTTCCGTGCGACTGACCATATTCATTAAATCACTTTCCAAGGTTAAAGCCAGGCGATCGTATAAATCGACCTGGATGGTTACGAGTAAAAACTCGCCCATTTTCAGAATGGGTATTCTATCCATGACAATATCTAACCTTGAAATTTCTTTTCGCCCCGACGTACTTCTATATTCAGCATGCTATAAGCTAATTTAAGTGCACTGGCTAAGGAGGCTTTGGTATGGATATTAGAAAGATCAATACCTAAGTGCACTATGGTTTGGGCAATCTCGGCGCGGATACCGCTGATAATGCACTCTGCCCCCATCAGGCGGGTGGCACTTACCGTTTTGATTAAATGTTGCGCAACCAAGGAGTCAACCGCGGGTACGCCTGAAATATCCAGAATAGCAATCCGGCTACCGGTCTCCACAATTTTCTCCAGCAAGTTTTCCATTACAACCTGGGTGCGGGCGCTATCCAGGGTACCAATAATGGGTAGAGCTAGAATGCCTTCCCACACCCGAATCACCGGGGTAGAAATTTCACTGATCTCATCGGTTTGCCTTAAAATAACCTCTTCTCTTCCTTTGATAAAAGTTTCCGTGGTGACAATACTCAAACTATCAAGCATATTGCTTATCTCAATAGTCTCCTGATAAAGTAGTTGAAAATTATCCTTTAGCTCTTGTTGTAAAATCTGGTTAAAGGTTTTTTTGAGACTAAATACAAAGAGGCTAGTTTCCCGAGGCGTAAAGCCTTGGCGCGCCCGAGTAATGGACAAGTCACTTAATATATCAATAACTGGTTGTAAAGATTCTGCTTCTAAATCTGTGGTACCCATATTTAATGCCTTTAAAAGGGCATTTAGTAAGTCCTCGGATTGGGTTTGGAGATCGTCATTCGAAATTAAATCTTCCCGAAGGGTAGCGTCCGCCAGCTGATTGTTCATCCAGGCTTCCAAAATTTGTTTTTTCTTTTTCTTCAAGAAAGAAATGGTTGAAGATTGCATAAGTTAGTTGAGTGAGAGTAAAAGGTATATATGAAGCAGATCCAAAACTTAATTTTGTTATCAGCTGACTCTAAAAATGTGATCTTCAAATTTAGCTATTAAGTTATCAATACATATTAATTTATATAGATTCTTTTGCTATTAACAAGTAATTAAGTGCCGTTATGTAGTTAGCGGTTTTTCAATACAATCAATTACCGGGTAATTATTAGCCCGGACCAGATCCATGTGATGTCTGAAACTACTAACAATAACGATCTTGATATCCGCACTACTTAAATCGGCCGATGTTTGAAGTTCGTCTAGAAATTCAAAACCATCCATAACGGGCATATTCAGGTCCAGTAGAATTAATTCCGGACATTCTTCCTCTTGACATACGCGCTTTACAATTTGTAGGGCTTCTAATCCGTGAGCAGCCGTTAAAACATCTACTCCAATCCCGGATTTCTTCAGCGTTCTTTGGGTTAAGAAAGTAGCAGTAGCATCATCATCTACCAACAATATTTTAATGCTATTAAATTTACGCCTGATCAGGGTACCATTGCCCTTACCCTAGAGGAGCGGGAATCTACGATCTTTATCACCGTAGCCGATAATGGCATTGGTATCCCGGAATCTGTACAAGCTACCTTATTTGATAAATTCACCAAAGCCCGTCGTCCCGGTATTCGGGGAGAAAAAAGTGTCGGCTTAGGTATGTCCATCATCAAGAATATCGTGGAATTACACGATGGCCGTATTTAGTTTGAAAGCCAGGAAAATAAAGGCACTACTTTTTACATTGAAATACCTAAGGAATAAATTACCTGTCCGATAAGTACCGTTATGTTAAGTGAGAAAAGTTTGATCTGGCTCTGTTATTAGCATTGATTAACAGAGCAACCTTTTCGTACTTATTTCTCCTACCATAATTGGTAGACCAGGTACACGTTGAGGGTCGGTAACCAGCCGTGTTGCTGGTAAGCCGCTCCCACTTCCCGGTCAAGTACCTGGTACAAGCCTTTAGCCAAAACCGTCCGATCTATCCCCGGGCGATTGGACGAAAAAGAACTACTCGACGTGATGACTTTAGCCAGGCTAAGCTCTCCATCAATGCGCCACCGGGGATTAGGTAATGGAAATTGCCGGCCGTACAAAGCCCCCAGTAGATACAGGTTCGACTGCATGGCAAAGGCAAAAGCTGGTAAACCTTGGGGATCAAACCCGGAGAAATCCCGTTTAAAATAAATGCCTAGGGCATCCGCCGGCGTTACCCCACCGCTTTGCAGGTGAATATACTGCCCGTATAACCCGGTGTAACTTTTCGGAAAGTGGTAGTTAGCGCTTAGGCTCAGCAGAGTGCCTCCCCGAAAGGATTTCGCAATCACTCTACCTAATTCCTTATCCAAACCAAAAGCTTCCATCGAGCTCCGGATAAAGCGGTCATAAGGCTTGGTAAGGACGCCTACCTGTAGTCGGGCAGCAAAACGATGGGGGAAGCGGTAGCTGTAGCCTACGTTATATTGCAAGGGAATTTGGGTGCCAATAAAGAAAGAATGAACCGGGTATCCCAACGGATCTGCCTTCATCCCGGATGGCTGCTCCTGAGCCTGTAAGCGGAAGGATAAAACCAGCGCCCAAATCAAGCAACCTATTATTTTCATACTTCTAAATGGATTAAAGAAAGAGCGACTGACAGAAGCCTCAGCGATGCTATTATTCAGGAAAGTAGACCAGATGGTTACTCCAGGCTTTTAAACTATATACTGGTAGAAGCGTTTATCGTTACACGCAAGTCGAAAGGTCTTATAACGTCGAAGAAAAAATAACGAATGCGGCACTAACCTTTCGGAATGCTTGCAGTATAAATACTTTATTGTATAAATACGGATACTTTAAACCAAGCGGCAGCCGGAAAGAGGGATGGAGAAATTGAAAACCAAGCAAGCCATATACGAGTATTTGATTGCCCCTTCGCCCTTGTTTCTCAAACAAGTGGTCGATATTGCCGAAACCAAAACTTATATCCTGGTGATGGACTCCCGAGAAATGAAGAAGCGAGCTATTCCGGATACGGTGATTGAACGCTTTGAAAACCGCTTGCAGGATTTATGCCAACATAGTTGCAACTGCCAAGACTACGATGGGGTCAACTATTTACTGATCCCTAAAATCTAGCGTTTAACGATTTACCCGCGTGGATGGCACCTGGCTAGCCAGCAAGGTTACTATTTTAGCGCGTACTTCTTCCAGGGTACTTCCCCGGGTAATAATATGGGGCAATTCGACGATCTTACCAATGATGGTACCTCTGCGGCCTTTTTGAAAGGCAATGGTTAATTTAGAATAATGCCTGTTTTTACCCGTACTTACGGGGACTATTAAAAAGGATAATGCTTGTTTTGGATGGCGTACGCTTAAGCTCATAACTTCGTTATTACTTGCGCTAGATTCTGAAGCAGGCCTTAAATTTTTACCGGAAAAGCCCGGGGAATTGGTACCTTTACCCCCGTAAATTTGGCTTGCTGGTAAATAGTTTCGTAGTCGGTTTTACCTCAGGAGAGTAACTAATCCGGAAAGCGCAGCACTCTCTATCCAACCAGGTTAGACCACGCCATCTCGTTCATCCATTTAAACCCGACTCTGCTTGAAAATAGAACTACCCAATGCCTTTGGCAACATTTTTATTTCCATTAGTTATGATGCTCCGAATGGCTGGGTATACAACAACTGGCAAGGATACCAGACCCTGGAGAGCGTCATGCAGGGCGCGAATGCTTGTTTGGAGATTATTCAAAAGTATAACTGCTCCCGACTTTTTATATTTATTTGTCAGATAACCCCTATTATGATAAATAGGAGAATTATTGTGATAACCACAATTTATACTTTACACTAAATTTTTCCTTTAATACCATTACTGAATGTATGCCAGCGGTACGATTTAGCTTTAGATGCATTTTATCTACAATTATATCATTGTTTAGTTTATAGAGTACCTTATTTAACTCAACAATAGGTACTTTCTCTATCACAACTTTGGCTTGTTGCTCAGTTAAGCCATACTCTACTAAACGCTCAAAAGGTCGTCTTAATTTATCTGGTAATAAGATGCTTATTTCCGGCTCTGATCTTAGAAGGGTATTGGTAGTTGTGGAACCATGCTCTAATTTATCAAATAAACTTAATTGAGCTTGTTTGGAGAAATCAAACCGTATATGAGTGACAATTCTCCCTTTTCTTTCTAAAGTATAACGAACCGTTGGTTCACCATTAAAATCTTTGAAGGCATTGGATCTAACTACTTCTTTAAAAGAAGGTTCTAAAACAAACCTTCTAAAATCGGAATTTTGATATGACGTTTCTGGAGTTTCTCCCAACATTATATTTTTAAATTCTTCAAAAGGCTCTCTCCGGTACTTGGATTTAATGTTTTCATATGATTTGAGATACCAAAATAAACGGTGAGAATAGCCAGATTTTAATTTTAGTAATTCTTCTATTTCACTAATTGTATAGTTTTTCTTTAGATCTATGAGATATTTTTCAACATCAGGGTGGAATTGGCCGGAAATAATACCTTTTCCTAAATCTAATCCGCAGTCAATTACTACTTGGTAATAATGAAAGCCTTTTTTCCTTTTGGAATCTTCCGGATGGGCATTAATTTTTTTAGCCATAAGCTGCATACAAGCTTCATGAATAGCTTCATAGGCACTTCCACCTTTATAATTAGTAATCAATGACATAGGAAATTCAATTCTTTTTAGATTCTTATCTTCTTTGTCAATTCCAGCTAGCAGTAATGTAAATATTTTAGCTTCTATTGCTCCAAACGTTAAATATGATCGAACAAGAAAATTACCTTGTGCAATAGTCCCTGAACTCTTTACTTTTTTAGTTGACTTTAAAGCAGTTGAATGTTCCATTGTCATATTACTGAAGTTATTTGCAAAATAACATTTTTCTAGGAACAGAGAAATAAAATTTTTATTCTGCTTCTTTTAAGACGTCATTTTTCTCTGTTCTTATTTTCTTTATTTTACTATTTATTCGAATTTAATTATTGTAGTCTTTTATTTGAAATCGTCAAAAAACTCTGTTCAAAAATGAAAATGGTTTTAAAGTATTTAACTTTTTTATTTTAAAGTGTTTAAAGGTATTTATAAATGCATAAATATTTGATTAATAAATAGTTATATTTAGTTCCACAGAGAATAATGACGTTTCCACAGAGTTTTTTGACGATTAAACAGAGAATAATGACGATTTCCACAGAGTTTTTTGACGATTAAACAGAGAATAATGACGAAGTTGAGGTTTGAAGAAGGAGTTTTACTTTGATGAACAGAGAAAACTGACGAAATTATACTCTTATTGTTCCTAATTAATACTGTTATTATAAAGTTTCGTCAGTTTTCTCTGTTCATGCTCAATCACGCGTTTAAAGTTAGATTATTAGTGTGCAAACTTTTCTTATGCGTATACCACAAATTTTAATTATTTTTTACTGCCTTTTTTCTTCTTTCTAGAAAGATCTTCCAATCTTTTAAGCTCCTTTTCAGGAAGAGGTCTTATAGCCGATTCTTTATCTTCTAGGAATCTAATTAAAGCCAGTTCTACGATTTCAGTGATAGTTGCCCTCTCCCAATACTCATACTGTCTTACTTTCGCATATGTGCCTTTAGAAATACGAGTCGAAAAAGGTGTTAATTCATTTTCTACTTTCATTTCATGAATATCATTTTTTTCGTGAGTTACATTTGCTTCATCCATTCCAACCATTTCTTTATCAAAATTAGATAAAGCATGGGTTGGCTTAACTAATCCAGCGAAACTCTTACTTTTCTTTCCTTCAGCCATATTAATTTATCCGTTTTAATATTTCACTTGTTAATTCATCATAATCTTTAGCACCATTACTTTGAGGAGCATAGTTATAAATAGATTCTTTTAGGGCTTGGCTTTCTGCAATACTTACATTATCTCTTATTGTAGTATTCATTATTAGATTACCATAGTTTTCTTTTAAACCATCTACTAAATCATGATGAATTCGTTTACGGTAAGATTTAGCATATTTTGTAAAGAATATTCCTCCAATTCTCAAATTTTTGTTACTCCTTTTCTTTAATCTCTCCACTGTATCCAAGATGGTAGTAAGTCCTTCAACGCCAAATATTTCTGGCTGTGCTGGTATAAATAAGTAATCGGTAGCTACAAGTGAAGCAAAAGTGAAGGAATTTAGAGCTGGAGGTGTATCAATTATTAAATAATCAAAGCTGCTTATATCTTCTAATCTCTCTTTTAGAAAATATTGATATTCATTTTCAGCCGAAAGCATTTTTTCATATACCTGTACCTTCAAGGAAGAAGGTATAATTTGTAACAAAGAATTAATTTTTTTTGCTACTTGGTCAAAAGACTTCTCTCCCAGTATAAAATTTCCTATATGCAAATCACTGTTTTTATCCAAACCTAAGGATAAAGAAAGATTAGCCTGTGAATCTGCGTCAATTAGCAGAACCCTATAACCTCTATTTACAAGACTATAAGCAACACATAAACTTGAACTGCTTTTCCCAACACCACCTTTAAAATTTGAAAATGAAATAACTTTCATAAATGATTTTCATGAAGTATATGAAATATATTAGTAATATTAAACATAAAAGTAGACATTATCATGAAATAAAATAATCTTATGTACTTCCATAGTGTAATTTATATCATTAGTTTCATTAATTAATTTTAATTAATATAATGATTGCATTTCACGAATAATAACTAATAAATTTTATTCATATATTTCATGAAAAACCTTACCTTTATATCAGTCATATTAATCACAATAACAGAAAAATAGATGATCACTTTATCTAAATTAAGACTTTATGATTGGTATGCTTTCCACTTGGAAATGCGGCAATATACCCGCCAGAATTTACTCAAAAAGGGGCGAATGCTCAGCCGTACTTATCTCGTTTACTTCATCTTTGAAGGCGATCCCCACTCGCCCGACTTCTCGCCCCGCTACATTGGCTGCACCGGATCCTTCTACGGACGCATGGTGAAACACCGCCGCAAAATCACGCCCCAAACGAAAGTTTATATAAAAGAATTTGCCACCAAAGCCGAAGCTTTACGCTACGAAAAGCGCAGCATTAAAGCCTGGCAACCGGCGCTCAATATCAAGTACAACACCTGGTGGCAATACGATTTAATTGGTTAAAAGCCGGGCTCCCTCAAGATCCGTTCCCGGTGCGGACCCGCCAGTACGAGTGGTTTCCATTACTAAGATTTTTACTTAACTCCGGGATCCCCATCCGGCGTTCGCCTTTATGGGCGAAGCAGCTTTAGAGCCCACTCTACAACCGAAAAAGGGCTATGGGACGTAATCACCCCAACGTTGCAGTCTAAATTCCGGCTAGAAACAGGGTCCCTGGCACCGCCTCCCTAAGCGCCTATCGGCCTAATCCGGGTGGTTCGAAGTAGCTCCCCAGGGGAGCGGCGAATGCCCGAGGCGCCTGTTACCATTACGAAGATTTTTACATCTGGGCGAAGCGTGGCTAAAAGGGGGAGGAGAGGGGGTATTAGCGCGCGAAAAACAACCAGTAGCCATCCAAAATCCGGGGCTATTTTGCCGCCAACGGACCTGATGGCGCGGTAAATCGGGGGCCCTGGTCGCCAAACCATACCAATAGGGATGATTTTACGAGCGGTATTTCCAAGTGCAAAGCAGTAAATGGTTGATAAACAGTGTATTAAAGAGAATAGCAAAAAATGCGGAATGCTTCCCGCTCCAGACCCCGTCCCGCGCTAAGTTAGGGGTACAATTGCACTCACCCAAACAAGGGATATCTGAGCAGCCCTGACCGTTCGCCGTCGTCTTTAATGGTGGGCGAAGGAATGCCGCAAAGCTGGTTACAATTTCCAAGATTTACGGATGCGAGTCCGCAGACAAAGCGCGGCGAAATGGGGCAGGAGAGAAGGTATTGTCTCGCGAAAAATAACCACCAAAGATTAGAAATAAGGAGCAATTTAGCCTCAAATGGACCCAATGGCGCAGTAAAAAGCTAGCAATTATCGCCAATGTCAACGGAAATGTTGACATTTAAGGGGTGTATTTCCGGGGGTAAACATGTAAGTTGCTGATAATGAGCATAATAAAGAAAGAGTATGCAAAAAAGCGGGATTCTTCCCGCTAAACACCACGTCCCGCGCTACGCTCGGGGCACAATTGCGCCTACCCGAAAGCGGCTATCTGAGGCGCCTGATCCAAGAAAAGGCGGCCAGAACCGTTCGGCCTCCGCGGTAATTTACCTGGTTTGGCCTAGGTTCCTTCCGCCCCCCGGTTGTTACCATTGCGAAGATTTTTACCAGGGTAAGGGCGGCGAGGGCGGCCGATTAGGGGCTGGCTGGGGGCCTGCTGGTACGGTAAGAGCCCGGGGCAGAAAGGGTTTCTCGGGCCAAAGCGCTACTTTTTAAGAGCAATTAGCGGCTCGTAGCGCCAGAACAATCGGATAGCAGTAGTATTCAGCAGTCCTCTTTCCGGGAGTAAACAGGTAAGTACTTGATAATGCCATCGTTGCAGATAGAATACTAATAAAATCAGCCGAAATCCCCTTTAAACCCCCGACACGCGCGGCGGAGCGGGCACAAGGGCCCGCTTAAAAAAAGCGGATATCCGAAAGGGGAGGAGGGGGAGGAGTTCGCCGAAACAAACCGGATCCTACGAACTCCTCTCCCTGGTTGTCCTGGCGGAAGCGGGAACTAGCTTTCGCGTCGCGGGACGCCCGGGGGCCAGTTATGCGCGGCCATGAACGCGTAAAAGTGTTCTTCGTCCACTAAATCCGTTAAGGAGAAAGTATCTTTGGTTTCAATGGTGAGATCATAATAGACCCGGTTCCAGGGACCCACTTGGCTGGCTTCTAAAACCCGGGAAACATACTCGGTCCAGGAGCCATTCTCCAAGCCTAATTCCTGCACGGCCTGGTATTCGCGCTTATCCAGTAAGAAGACTTGTTCAAACTCCTGGAGCATACTCACCGCATCTTCGGGCAGTAGTAAACTCGGGGCAGTAGCAAAGCGACTGCTTTGTTGATTGCCCCCTGATCCAGCACCACGGGTACCAAGCCGAGCCGTTGGCTCTCCCAGTAAAAGCCGACGGTTAACGCGTAGGGTTTGCCCTCGTGGCGAAACTTGACGCCCGAAAGATGCTGTAACGCTTTAAAGCGGTACTGCCCAAAGGGCGGAGACTCCGAGCCATCGGGGGCTTCATCCGTGGCGTGGACGGTGGCGAGTACCAAGAGTAAATGGGCGGCGGGGGTGGTGTATTCAACGGTGACTTCCAGGGCGATCTCCTGGCCTTTGTGAGTATCTAGTAAGGTAAGGAACATAAAGGTTTAACTTTGGAGTGAATAAGATAAAAGCCGGTTTCGCCTGGTGAGAAGGCAACTAATTGCTTCGCCGGACCAGGAGCCTTGTTCCGGAGTTAAAAAGCAAAGATAAGAAATACTACACAGCATGTATGCTGTGTAGTAAAATTATTTTGTGCGGATTTTCGGGGAGTGGAGCAGCAGGAAGCCAGTGCCTATTTACGTGCCTTTGGCCAGCATCTAAAACAGTTGCGGGAAACGCGTCAATTGACGCAAGCCAATGTGGCCTTTGAAGCCGGCTTATCCGTGTCGCAAGTGCAGCGGATTGAATACGGGCAGCATAACTTTACGGTCTTGACCTTAGTGGCCTTAGCCCGCGCTTTAGAGATACCGGTGGCACAGTTACTAGCGTTTCCGGGTTCCATTATCCGTCAAGAGAGGACCGGCTCCCATTAATACGACCCTTGCCGATTAACAGTAGTCTCAAAACAACCAAAACCTTCTTATTTATCATAATAGGGGTTATAGGAAATAATATCAGTTACCTCTTTTATGTAGTGTAGTCACTTTTCATCAGAATTTCGCAAGAGAAATCTATACAAACTGCATAATATAATATTATATATATAACATGTATTAATATTTGTAGATTGATATTGCATTCTATTCTACCTAAAACACCAATACGTCACAATTTCCATTTAATTTAATACTTACTTAAGTGCTACACCAAGTAATAATTACTTTTGGATGAGATAAATGTTGGATAAAACTTAGAGCGCGATACCATGCTAGGCGCATATAGTAAAGTGAGTTATTCTTTGGTGTCTGCTTCAAAGATGGAGTTTTGTTTAGTTGCGTTAGCTGCGGCACTTACTAGTCTTTCTCTTATTTACATAAGCTATATTTTTGCGTGGTTTGCCTTTTCAATTTTATTTTTTGCCTTGTTTAGGCTCCAAAAAGGACGACAAGTATTTTGTAGTGGATTCATCTTTGGCGCTGTTTCATCCACTCTCCTGAATTTTTGGATGGTACCGGCGGTACAATATTATGCTAAGGGTGGTATACTGTTGGGCATAGCTTGTTGGTGGGTTTCCGCATTAATTTTAGCCCTGGTTTATGGCTGGCAATTTGTTCTTTTTGCCAAACTCCAATTTGCTTCTTCATCCAAGTATGCTTTGGTAGCTAATGCCTTTTTAATGGCTTCTTTGTGGGCGCTAGTAGAATGGTTACGAGCCGAAATCTTTAGTGGAATGCCCTGGCTCAATTACAGTATTGGCGTTTCTCAGGCGAGTAATCTCTTTTTACTCCAACCGGCTGCTATCGGCAGTGTCTATCTGCTTTCCTTTATGGTCATTCTGACTGCTTACTTATTGGCCTATGTAATCTCTAAGAAACAATGGAAATGGCTACTTGTCCCCTTTACTATCTTTCTTAGTTATTTTTTAGCTGGTATTTTAATGTATCGGAATGTCACAGAGTCAATAAGCAATCAGCAATTTTCTAAAATAAGGACTGCTTTAGTGCTAGCTTCTTTACCTCCCGAAACAGTTTGGGACGAGAACAACGGGAATGCCCTCGTGCATAATCTGCTAAACTTGAACCAAGAAGCGGTGCAAACTAATCCGGATCTGATTTTATGGTCGGAAACTATTATTCCTTGGACATACACTCCTCATGATGATTTTTTAAAGGCTCTAGCAAAAACTACTTCTGGTAAAAAAATTACTCCCTAGTTGGGATGAATACGACCGTTGATCCAAGCACGACAACCATCCACAATTCCGCTTATTTATTCAATCCGAGTGGTTCTCTATTAGATCGATACGATAAACGGGAACTGCTGACTCTCGTGGAGAAACCATTGTGGACTAACAATATTATCTTACCTTTTTTAGCTAGTAGCGGCTTACAGATTAAACCCGGCAAAAATCACCCGGGTCTGCAAACCCCGTGGGGGAAAGCTGGCATTTTGCTTTGCAATGAATCTGCTGATCCGGCTTTAACCAGTAGTTATAGCGATAACGGCGCTTCTTTCCTGGTTAATCTGGGTAACGATGGTTGGTTTGCCAATTATTTTATTACACGGCAACACTTTTACAATAACCGGTTACGAGCAGTTGAAGCCCGGAAAGATATTGTTATTAACAACAATCGGGGCATCTCAGGCATTATTCGGGCTAACGGAGAGGTAGCCGCTCAGTTTCAGTTAAACGAAAGCAGTGTGCAGCAGGTCGATATTTACCCCAACCAAATCTTAGCTACTGATTACCATTTCTTTATTTACCTATTGCTATTTACAACCGCTATTCTGGGAAGCATTCGGCTGTATGCTTACTTAAAACTTAAATCGCATAATACTTACTAAATAAAGGAAAGGAGAACGGATATGAAGTAAAAATAACAATAGTTTATCGCAAAATTGAATATCAAAGGAATATTACTCAGAACACAAACTTATTGGTTGAAATGAAAAAAATCATAATACTCTTTTTTCTCAGTATCCTGCTTTATGATGCTGCTGCTCATACTGTGGTAACGCAAAAACGATGGCGATGGCGCAACGATAACGGATCGGAAGCTACCGCCACCTGGAAAGCTGATCAAAATCAGGTTATCAAAGTTACTGCCAATGATCAAAACATACGCCTTCGCGTGGAGTTTAGTTTAACAGTAGATAACATTTCAGGCTCAGTGGGGTACCAAACTGTGGATTCCCGGCTAAGTTATGCCACAAATTCGTCTGGACCCTTTACAAGAATATCGGCCGCAAATGCCGGACAAGAGCATTTTATATTAGCACCCAGTAATTTTATTTCTAACGGAGTTGCTACTACTCAGCAAATGCCGCCAGCAACTTCCACGGGGTATGTGGCAGGCGCTGCTTTTGATGAGACTGCTTCTAATATCAACTTTCAGGCACAAAGAGGGCAAATCCTTTCTACAGAATACGAATGGTCGATCAAACCAACTCAATACGCGCAAAAGGCAACGTATTACTTTAAATTAGAAGAGTCATCGGGGGGAGGGTACTCTTATTATGACACCCCTTTACCTTCATTGGAGTTCGACCCGATAACTGGTCCTAATGCTCCAACAAATGTAAAGGCCACCGCCGGCAACAGTAAAGTTGACTTAACCTGGGCAGCGAACGCCACTACTGACAATGTTACCGGTTATAATATGTACCGTGGTACTAGTGCTACTACAGTAACCGAAAAAATGAATACTACCCTATTGACCAGTACGACTTTCACCGATAATACGGCGGTGAATGGCACTACCTATTACTATGCAGTAACGGCCGTAAGCGCTAATGGGGAAGGCGCTAAATCCACCATTGTTAACGTCCTGCCGGAAGCACCGGCTGTTCCCCAATTTACCTCTACTCCGGTAACAGATGCTATCGAAAACGTGCCATATAGCTATAGTTTATCGGCCGTTGATGGAACAAACACTCAGTTGACTTTTACTACCCCAACTTTACCAGCTTGGCTTAGCTTGACCCAAGGACAAAATTCAGCTACCCAATTTGGAGGAACTATTAACAGTCCTGGGGGAGTAGCTGGTGATGCTAGTGGGAATATTTATGTAACTAGTTTGAGCGGTAATATCATTTATAAAATACACCAAGATGGTACTACTTCCTCTTGGTTTACCCGCAGCACAGGATTGGTATATGCGATGCAGGTCTACCAAGATTACTTGTATATTTCTAATTTTTCTCAAAATAAAATAACTCGAGTAAGCTTAGTCAATCCTAGTTCCGGAGAAACCGATGTTATTACAGGCATTTCATCCCCGCTCTCTATAGGAATTAAAGATGATTTTTTATATGCGGCTTTATACAATGGCGGCAAAATTATTAAAATAAATCCGACCACTAAAACCTTTACAGATTACGTTAGTGTTAATCGGGCCTTCGGGGTGGGTTTTGATAAGAATGGCTCCTTATATATAGCTTCTTGGGACAATCAAAAAGTTTATAAATATAATGGAGCAAACTTGTTGGATGTACTGACCGGAATTGCTCAGGCTAGTGATATAAAAATAGATGAAAATGATAATATATATGTAAGTTCTTCTAGCGGTGGGGTGCGTAAATATAAACCGGATTTATCTTCTTATATTCAGGTGAGTGCTAATACCAGTGTGTGGGGAATGTCATTAACTCCATCAGGCAGCCTTGTTTTTGGTGATAATGGAGGAAACAAAATATTAAAATTAGAAACAGGTGCGGTTTTAAGCGGCACCCCGAAACACTCTGATGTTGGAGCCTACCAGGTAAGTTTGGGGGTATCGAATGGAAAGGAAACCACTGATCAAAACTTTACCATTATCGTAAAAGATGTTACCGCTCCGACTGTCACCATTTCCTCCGGTCAAGCATCTCCGGCTAAAGAAGCTTTTGATGTTACCTTTACTTTCAGTGAAGCAGTCAAAGATTTTGCCTTAGAAGATATAACAACTGCCAATGCCACGGTTTCTAATCTACAAACACAGGATAACATCACTTTTACGGCTACAATTACTCCTGCTGCGGATGGCGAAGTAAGTCTGCAAGTAAAAGCTGGCACCTTAATCGATGTGAATGGTAATGCAAATACGGTTTCCAATGAGTTTAAAATTCTTTATGATGCTACCGCTCCAGCCGTTGTAATAAGTAGCACGGCCCCTACGGTTTTGAACAAAGCTTTTACGGTAGCCTTTACTTTTTCGGAAGATGTGGTTGGTTTTGCTCCGGAAGATGTAACCTTAACAAATGCTACGATTAGTGCCTTTGCTAAGGCTGATAACAAAACGTACACGGCTACTATTTCCCCGACCAACAATGGAAGTGTTACGGTGGCACTAGCGGCGGCTATAGCACAAGATCAGGTTGGCAATGATAATTTGGCTTCTGCTGCACTAACCCGCGAATACAATATTATTCGTCCGACAGCAGAACTGACTACCACCGCGTCTGATCCGACCAATGCTTCCTTCGCTGTAAACATCCAGTTTAGCGAAAAAGTAACGGGCTTTACGGGCGAAGATATTACGGTAACTAATGCTGAGGTAAGTGAATTTACTTCAGTTAGCGCGACAACCTATACTGCTACCATTACCCCTAAAGCACAGGGCCAGGTTCAGATAAATTTAGCCGCTAACGTAGCGGAAGATGCTGCTACTAATGGAAACGAAGCCTCAGTAGTTTTAACCCGTCTGTTTGACAATGTGGCTCCAGCTGGATACACAGTAGCTTTTAATCAACAGAAAATAGACTTTGATAACCAGACTACTGTTTCATTTAAAGTTTCCGGCGCAGAAGTAGGATCCACTTATTTCTATAGTATCACCTCTATGTCAGGCACCCCACTCACGGGTACGGCCCAGGTAACCAATGCCCAATTTGAAGTTATCGGCTTAGATGTAACTGGTTTAGCTGACGGTCAAATAACCCTGACTTTCTATCAACAAGATGCCGTTGGGAATAAAGGCCAAGAGGTAACAGATCAGGTAGAAAAGCTCACCCGTAATATTATTTCGGTTACGCCACTAGCCATTGTCCAGGTACCTATCCGTACCACGTTCCTGCAAGTTTCATTGCCCCAAACGGTAGAAGTAATATACTCAGATAATACCAAACAACAGCTTGCCGTAACCTGGCAACCGGGTAATTACAACGCTTACATGGCGGGGCAATACGAGATAGCCGGTATACTTACCTTAGCTCCGGGTACCAGCAACCAAAATAATCTGCAAGCCCGCATAATCGTAGAAGTACAACCGAATAAAGTACCTACTGGTTTGGCATTGAGTGCCACCAATTTCAACCCGAGTATAACGTCGAATGAGGCCATGGGTAGCTTCTCCACCGTAGATCCGGATGACCAGGAGTTTACTTATGCTTTAGTGAGTGGGGCAGGTGACACGAATAATAGCTTGTTTGAAATCCGCCAGGACCAGTTGTTTTTAAAATCGAATCAAGGTTTGTCGGGTCAAACGCAGTTTACCATTCGGGTAAGAACTACTGATACTTACAATAATAGCTTTGAACAAAGCTTTACTTTAACCAAAGCCGCTTACGCTAAAGCCGTAGATCAGCTCAAAATAGTGAATGCCTTTTCGCCCAATGGTGACGGCGTGAACGATGAGTGGACCGTACCCGAGCTGAAGTTTTACAACAAAGTGAACATTGAAGTATTCGACCGTTCCGGGGTAAGACTGTTTCAAACTACAAACCCCGAAAATGGCTGGAATGGCCAAAATTCAAACGGAAAAGTTCTGCCGGGGGCTTACTTATACCTCATCCAGGTAGAAGATATCAAGCTGACCAAGAAAGGCGTGGTTACGGTTTTAAAGAAATAAGTAAAGCAACTTAGCAAGGATTTTAAAGATGAAAAAATTTATCGTATTATCAATATTGGTTCTATCGGTATTGGGCGTAAAAGCTCAAAGCCGCAAGCACCTGGCCAGTTTTTCTCAGTTTGGGCAGTATTTTAACCCATCTATGACCGGTATGGAAGGTTCGCAGTTAAAAGCTTTATACCGGGACCAATGGACCGGCTTTCAGGATGCCCCAAAAACGCTGTTTATATCAGGCGAATTTGATTTAGTTGGCTTAAAACAATCCAGCAGTCAATCGGAAACGGGAACCTTGGGCGCTAAAAATGCTTTTGGCTTATCGTTGTTGCACGATTCGTTTGGACCTTACCGCGAGAATCAGTTGTTCTTAAGTTATAGTTCGCAGGTACGCTTATCGGAGAAGTTAAGCTTGCGGGCTGGTGCGGCGGCAACTTACAACAACATCTATCTAGATTATATGGACCTAACGCTTGATCAAAGTAATGATCCAGAATTCCAAGAATTGATGAACAGCGATAATAACAAGATTAATAAAGTAGATATAAATGTGGGCTTAACGCTAGTAGCAGAAAACTACTATGTGGGTTATGCTTTGCAGGATGCGGCGGAAGGAAAACTGACAGCCAAAGGCGATTACCTGAACAATGCTTTTTCGCGGCAGCACGTGGTACAAGCCGGTTTCCGGAAAGGATTGTCGGAGCAATTTGGTCTGGTGGTAAACGGCCTTTATCGCTACGACGCTAAACTAAAAGAAACTCTGGAAGGGCAGGTAAAAGGTGTTTTTAATAATACTTTTTGGGCTGGCGCAGGTTATCGCAAAGATTTAGCTTATACCTTAACGGCTGGCGTTCGGTTAAACCAAGTTAAGCTTGGGTATAATTACGAATCCGTAACAGGTGATGCGAAACAAATGCGAAATGGAAACAGCAATGAGCTGGTACTTACCTACAACCTGGTACCCCTAAACTATAATGGATCAGGTAAAAAAGTTGCCATTTGGTAGTTGACTTACTGGCTGTTTTAAAAAGGCTTACTCGTATGAGTAAGCCTTTTGTTTTTAAAGGCTATTTTACATAATGTCTACTTATAGGACCCAGTTAGTCGAGTAAGAGTAGCAGCCATATAGTTCGAAACTTTTGTTTAAATTTTCCTTCACAAGATAACTGCTTGGTGTAAATAACCGCATATATCTGAGTTAGCCATCCGGTCCTTTGCCCTATATACCTGGAATATGCCGATAAAAGGAGCGTCTTTTTTACGGGTATATGTGGCTTGTATTAGTAATTAAGGCGAACGTTATTTTTCTAGGGTGTTTGCAACTAGGGTGTTTGCAACTTTTATCCGTATGAGAAGCTATCACAATATTTCAGATAAGGAAATATACCCGCTGATTCTTTATAATAGAGGGTTTTCCTATCTTACCAAAAAGTTAATCATTCTTAGCTTGTTACTTAAATTAAGGACGGAGATTACCCGGCATGACGAACCAAACTGACGATGTATACCGATTGGTAGTCGAAAATCCGCCCGCGGCTATTAGCCGTTGGGACCGGAATCTCCAATTACTTTTTGCCAACCCGGCCTTTGTGGGTAAGACCGGGTTCGATCTGGGCCAGTTGGGGGGTAAAACCATCCGGGAAATGGAGCAGCCCGATGCCATTACGGCTCCCTGGATGGAGAAGCTGCAACAGGTATGGGATACGGGGCAACCGGCGGAGCATCACCATTTGTTTCCTACCCCCACCGAGCAAGTATTCTGGCACATCTACTTTTTGCCCGAACTCGGACCTGATGGTCAAGTGGCGAGTGTGCTGGCCATTGGCTGGGACCTGACCGACCTCAAAAAAGCCGAGTGGAACCTGCCTGATGCCAACCAACAGGCTACCGAAAGATACCGGGCGTTGTTTAACTCCCTGGATGCCGGCTTTTGCATCATCGAAGTACTCTTTGATGCCAGCGGTCAGGCGTTTGATTACCGTTTCCTGGAAACCAATTATTCTTTTGAAAAACAAACGGGCTTAGCGCAGGCGGTGGGCAAAACGATGAAGGAGATGGCACCCGCCCACGAGCAGCATTGGTTTGATCTTTATGGGAATATTGCAAGAACCGGGGAACCGGCCCGGTTTGAAAATGCGGCCCGCGCCCTGGGGCACTATTACGAGGGGTATGCCTTTCGCATAGATGCCCCGGCAGAACAGCACGTGGCCATTCTGTTTAACGATGTTACGGAACGCAAGCGAACGGAAGAAGCGTTGCGGGTAGCCGATGCCCGCTTTCGCCTGTTTGTCACGGCTACTTCCGAGATCGTCTACCGCATGAGTCCGGATTGGCAACAGATGTACTCTCTGGAAGGCAAGCAGTTTTTGGCGGACACCCGGGACCCGAGTTTGACCTGGCTGGCAGAATACATTCCGAACAGCGATATGGCTCTCGTACAAGCAGCTATTACCGCCGCTATCCAGAGTAAATCCACGTTCGAGCTGGAACATCACGTGATTCGCGTGGACGGCAGTTTGGGTTGGGTGTTTTCGCGGGCCGTGCCGTTTTTAAACGAACACGGCGACATTATAGAGTGGTTTGGCACTGCCAGCGACATCACCGAGCGCAAACGGGCGGAAGAAGCCTTGCAAATTACCAAAGACCGGCTGCAAGCCCTGATTGAAAATTTACCGGGAGGAGCGGTGTTCGTAGTTAACCGCGAAATGCGTTACCTGGTTGCCGCCGGCGAGGCCCTAATCACAGCCGGCTTTACCCCGCAGGATTTAGTGGGACACACCGTTGCTGAGGCCATGCCCCCCGAAATGGCGACCGTCTACGAGCAAAAATACCAGCAGGCACTGGCCGGTAAGCCGTTTGAACACGAACATATGGCGCACGGGCGGGTATTCATATCACGCGGGGTACCGCTCTCAGACTCAACGGGGGTAAATTCCTCCGTAATTACTATTTCCTATGATATTACGGAGCGAAAACAAGCCGAAGAAAAACTTAAACAGTTTAGTGAGTTGTTGGAGCAACAGGTGGTCGAACGTACGCAAGCTTTAAGTGAAAGTCGGGACCTGCTGCAATCTGTTTTCGATACTACCCTACTCAGTTTTTCGGTTCTCAAGGCCGTACGGGATGAAAAGGGAGCCCTGACTGATTTTAAGATCGTGCTGGTAAACAAAGAACTAGCGCGGGAAACCGGACGGCCAGACCTAGTGGGTAAGCTGTATTCCGTAGAATTTCCGGGCATTAAACCAGCCGGCTTATATGATCTGATGCTTCGGGTGGTAGAAACGGGCGAGCCGGACCAGGTAGAATATTATTACCCCCACGAAGGGTTTAACAAGTGGTACGCGGCCATGTTCGTGAAAATGGACGATGGACTGGTGGCCAGTAACCTGGATATTACGGAACGGAAGCTGGCGGAAGCCGAACTTACCCGCAATTTGACCATTCTCAAACAAGCCGAAGAAGTAGCTGGCATGGGCAGTTGGGAATATGATTATATCACCGGGCAGTTCTACTGGTCGGAAGGCATGTACCATTTGTTTGGCTTACCAGTAGACCGGGAGAAGAGTCCGGAAATTTACCTGGAGTACGTGCTAGCGGAAGATCGTGCCATCGCCGAGAAGCTGGTTGATACCATCAAAAATCACCCGCAAGCGCTGGAAGAAACCCTGCGTATCCGGGTAAAGGAGCAGGTAATTACCTTACAGGTAAAAACGATTGTGTTGCGGGATGATTTAGAACGCCCCTACAAAATGATGGGGGTAGACTTAGATGTATCTCAGTTAAAGAATCTGGAACAAGAGAATCTAGTGATGCGTTTAGAACAGCAGAAAGCCTTGTTGTTAGCTATTATGGACGTGCAGCAAGAAGAAAGAAAAAGAATCTCGGAGGCCCTGCACAACGGAGTAGGTCAGATCTTGTACGCGACTAAATTAAACCTGGACCAGATAGCCGAACAAGTATCCAAAGAGATGATCGCGCCCACGGCAAAACTCTTATCGGCCGCTATTCAGGAAACCCGGCGGGTGTCGCACGAACTAGTACCGATGGTGCTGCAAGATTTTGGTCTGACCCGGGCCATGGAGGAGTTATGCCGGAACTATATACCCAGTACGCTGACGGTGAACTGTGAAGTAGATCTGGAAGAGCGCTTAGCGTCTTACCTGGAACTAGCCATTTACCGCATAGCCCAAGAACTACTAACGAATGTGGCCAAGCACGCCCAAGCGACGGAAGTGGATTTGCTGCTCATGCAGGAAGACGGACAGATTACTTTGAAGGTGCGGGATAATGGCCAAGGTCTTAGCTCGGAAAATGGTAAAAAGAAAGGTCTGGGTTTGCGTACTATTGCCGACCGGGTCAAACTACTTAATGGTACCTTTATCCTGACCGCATCCCCTTCCGGCAAGGGTATCTTAGTGGTAATTCAGCTGCCCGTTCCTGCTTAAAACAGCTTAATGAGTTAGAGTAGTAGACAGGAATAAAAAATAGGAAGGAAGAGAAGCTCCTACCACTTTGGCGAAAGCCGCTCTACCATCCTAACTCCGAAAAAAACTATAAGCCATTATATTACGCGAAAAGCGATTTGCTAGTTTAAAGAAGAAGAGCTATTTAGAGGCATAATCTTATAAAGGCACCAGGAAAAATATAAAGACAGATTCGATTTGTTGTGTTTGGCATAATAAAAAGGAAGTGTTTGTATTATTTTAATGCTAATCCTCGTTTTTTGGTGTTATAGGAGCGGCTAAATCCGATTTATTAGGCTTCTTGTTTGTATTTACTATCTTACCGTAACTAGCTAACTGACAGGAGATTTTACCAGTATGGTTTATACCGCTACTACCCGTCAGGTCTATGAAGATGAAGCCCTCATTATTTATGTAGACCTTCCTTTATCCTTACTGCGCCTAGTCTGGCAACAACAACCCACTAGTACGCAGTACCGGCAAGGTTACCGGCAGGGTATTATGCTGGCGCTGGAACATAAAACCAGGTTCTGGTTAACCGATTCTCGGCAGGTCCTGTATTTGCACCAGGCGGATCAGCATTGGATGTATGCCAAAATGCGTCCCTTGCTCAAAGGTGGCAAACTGCAGCGGATGGCCATCGTCTTACAACCCGAGACCTTGATCATGACCGATCAACAGCCGCTGCGGGAAAAGGGCATAAATCCTTTCCAAGAAAAAAGGCTTTTTCCCCTGGAGTTCTTTTTGGATGTAGGTTCGGCTTTCGTTTGGCTCCAAGAGGAAAAATAAGAGCCGGTTCTCTTTCGTGCTCTAACCTTATAGTAGCGTACAATGGCTAATAGCGGCTAGCTTTTCTGGGTGAAAAGGGATAAGAACAAGGGGTTTAATCTTAGCTCGTTTTCCTCTTTTCCAATTGCGTTAGATGATCGAGTAGTTTGCTTTTTAAGTGGAAGAGATGGATTACCTCCGAGATATCGCCATCTTGATCCAAGTGCAAGTCAATGTAAAACAAGGCTTCATCCACTTCCCCTAAGGTTAATTGATCCACCTCTATGCTTTCTACAATATAATCGATTAACCCCGTCATAGCTTATTAATTTTCAAGTAAATGTAAATGAACAAGTTAGCTCCTGGTAGTAGTATAAACCCGGAATTGCGAGTGTATAAAGTGGTATATTTTTCCTTCTTAAGTTAAATTTATTATTTATTTGTTTATACAAGTCTAAATTAGTAAATTACTCTAAATAAAAGGAGGTTAAACATCTGTATCGGATAATTCCTTAAACGAATAAATAGTACAGGTAGTTAGAACAGCCCAACGCGGAACTTTGACTATAAGATGCATAATGGCTAGCGGTTTTTTCCAGACGCGTATTATTACGAACTAAAGCAGGTAAACACTTAAAAATCAGTGATTAGTACGGAAAATAGAACTTGGAAAGAACCAGTTGCTTTTCTTTTTTGTAACTTCTTTATCGCACTAAAACCACCACTGGTCCATGGGTTTGTTAGATAAAGGAATTCTTTCGAGTATTTTGTTTTACTATCAGCATGAGCCCGAGCTAAAGCAAGCGTGTGTGGGCCGGTACTTGCTTTTTCGGGAAGAAGTCCTGCTGGGTAATTTTGCTAGCTGCTCGGATGCTTACCGACATGGCTACCAGGTACTACAACATCCGCATTTTTTTGTTAAATACTGCCAGTAGCATTATTCGGTACTTCTAGCCTCATAAGTGATGCAATTTAAAATAGATTTTGACCAGTATGTTCCGGTCCAACATGAGCCCACCCAGGGGTACTTGGCTTTTCGGGTGGCGGAGAATAAAGATTTTGATACGGCGGCTGATACCGATCTTTATAAATGTTATCCCGTCATGGCCAACGGTAAAATGAACCCCCAGAAATCATTTCTCGTGCCCAAAGCCGAGCTTCAGATGATTTTACTTTTACTCTAGTACCTTCCTTCTACCCATTCCACTAAACGAATCTTAAAAGGTAGAAGCTAGTTAAGGAAGGAATAATCGGTCAAGTACGAAAATAGGTTGGTCAACGTTTTTTAGGATGGGTCAATTGATCAAACGTCTCGCGAAACGACAGAATTTTGGGATAAAGAAAAGCCTAGTAGCTACTAACCTTTTTTACAGGATATCCATCTCAAAAGCGCATCTCATTTATTAAGTTAAATTTATAATCTATGAGATGCGTTTGCTGTCCCTGTTTTCTAGTCTTCTAGCCATATATTTGGTTCTGGATAAACTCTACCTCAATGGCCAAAGAAGCAAACATTAACGAGATCGTACAAACCCTGCAGGAAGCGCAGCAAAACAAAGAACTTTTAGAAGCCCTAACCACTAGTCTGGAGCGTTACGTGGCTGGTCAAAAAAGCGGTTTAGCCGAACTAAAAAATTTGGTAAATCAAGCTCGTTCCGGTCAACTGAAGATTAAAAAAAGAGGCGGGTACCGCGGCCGGAGAAAAAAAGAAGATACTGCAGCCAACGACCAGGTGCAATAACGAACGCTTGCCTCTAGCATCACCCCAGAATTTAGAAGCATTCTGGGGTTACTGCTGAGTAATGGCCTACTTCGAGGCCGAGGAACCATTTACTTCATACGTTCCGGTTTTAAGCCCAGAGAGGCTTGACCATCCTGAGGGTTGAAAGGCACGGAGCTATGGGCGTGGGTTATTTGCCATTTACCATTCATCTTCCGGTAACAAGTTGTTTCTCGCCACCACATATTTAGTTGATTGCCGTTCGTATTGACCGCATCAATATGATTAAAGCTAATAACGAACGCAATATCGTCGGCCGCTTGGATCTGGCTATTTTGGATTTCAAAATTCTTGATCTCGGCCAAAGAAGCCAACCATTCTTGTAAACGGCTTTTAACCGCTTCTATTCCTTGCCTTTCTAAAGGATCCACGATATCAAACAAGATCACCTCTGGACTGTAATCTCGGGTAGCTTGATTCACATCTTTGTTTTTAACGCCTTGGACCCGGTTATCGATAATCGCTTGGATTTCGTGACGCATTTTTGATTAAAATTTAGGAGAAAGTACTTTTATTTTTCGGCAATCACCAACATTTCAAAATTCTGCGTAGTTAAACGATCTTGGCGAGAAAAGGCGCCTAATTTAGCGGCAAAAATTTCGATACTCCGATAGCCTAAGGATTTTAGCAGCCAGGTTATCTCACTGGGTACGTAGTAGCGTTCATTGACCTCTAGCACTTTCTTTTGGCCTAAATCATCTTCTACTTCCGTAATGCTCTGCTCCCGGAAGGTCATCAGGTCAAAAGTATTATCCCGGTAAGTAGCGTTGCCTTCGGCCGGGTTAGCTAAGAATTCTTCAATCGAATGAAATAAAGGAAATAAACCGTTAAGCGTGGTAAAGATGAACTTTCCCGGGCTTTTGAGTGCGGTGGTGACATTCTGTAGAATAGCAAAGTTCATCTCGTCAGTTTCCATCAACGGAAATCCGCCCTCGCAGAGCATGATCGTTGCTTCAAATTCTTGCTTAAAAGTTAAATGACGGGCATCCTGCCGTAAGAAATCAACTTGCACCTGATTATCCTCTGCTTTTTGGCGGGCTTTGGTGAGCAAAGATTCGGATAGATCAATTCCGGTAACGGAATACCCTCGCTTAGCTAGTTCGATAGCATGGCGACCCGTACCACAGCCAACGTCTAAGATGCGCAAGCTTTTATTAAACTGCAGTTCCTGCTCTAGGAAGTCACATTCTCCCAGCGTTCCTTGCGTAAATCCTTCTTGATCGTACTTTTGACCATAATTCTCAAACAACTCTTCGTACCACTGTTTTTTACTCATTTTGTTTGCCTTTAGGATAAAGGATGTTGCTAGTTCTTTGCAACTCATTTGTAATACTTAAATCTTAAACGGACGGCTGGGGTATCTCATTGGTAGCAGCTTGGGAAAAAAGTTGCTGTGCGTGTTTTATTTCAATTTTATATTCTGGTGCCAGTACCCGCAAGTGGCGTCCCTCTTCTCCCGGACTATAATCCCAGAGACCGCTGTTGTGCCAATGATCATCATTTTCCCAATCCGAACGATCCAGGATAGGATACAGGCAAACGCCTAACAAGGGAATTTTCCGGCTAAGCACTTGTTGTACTTCGCGGGTAATCATGCGCATCCAGGCCGGCCGGTTGCCGCCGTAGTGGCTGGTCTCGCTGATGATAATCGGTCGTTGGTAACGTAGGTAGATCTGCTGGATCAACCGATGTAGCGGCACCCAATCGGGATCCGAGATTTCTTCCTGCCAGGGAACGTAAGCCCCACGACAAAACCATTGGTTATCATGATAGAAGTTGCAACCAATAATATCCAAGTATTTGACGTTACCCCCCATTTCCGGATGCCGAAGTCCCGCCATGATATCGTAGGCTTCAAATTGGGTGGCGTGATCCGCATAAGCGGTTTCTCTTAGATCAGGACGATCTGGTGGAACCGCCACGTGAATGAGGGGCTCGACGTGCACGAAACGAGCTTCGGGACTAATTTTCCAGATAGCATCCATGCAGGCCAAAGCTGCGCGCACTAATTGCAACTTCATTTCGTAACCCCGGCTTTTAGCATAGGGATGAACAGTGCCCACTTCGCCGCCGACCCAACAGAAGTAAGAGATTTCATTAACGGGCGTGAACAAAGGCAAACCGTCACTGTAGGGGTTTAGAAAAGTAGCCACCGCTTGGCTGAAAGCGGAGAAGCGGGTGACGAAAGCGGGGCTAAAAATATCTAGGTCATCGGGCCATCCGTAGTGCCACAAGGTCCAGATCACTTGCACGCCTTGTTTCTGGGCAGCGGCCGCCATCGGTTCTAGAGAGGAAAAGTCGTACACACCCGGCTCTTTTTCAATTAACGGCCAGCGCACGCCATCTCGCACCGTGTGGATGCCTTGACTTTTTACCAAAGCATAGTCCTGCTGCACCTGCAGATCGTGCTGGGTCTGCCGAATCATATCTAACCGCCGGCCTTGCCCATTCACGTGACAAGCGCCTTCAAATCCGCCCATTAGGAAGGATTGGAAAAGTGGTTCCTTAATAGTCTTCATTTTTACTTTAAAAAATAGAACCAAGTCTGCTTCACAGAACTAGTGGAAAGTAGCTAAGATCTGGATTGTTGTAGGGGTAAAGGGCAGACGAATCTGATCTGTTTTACTAGCAGGAACAACTGCGCTGGAATGGATTATAATTCTTTGATTTTGATGTGCCGGTAAGTGACTTTGCCGGCATTCTGCAAACCAATATGCCCGGATTTAGCTACCCCGTATTGCGGCACCTGCGCCCATTTGTCGGCCGCTTTGCGGGCCTGCCAATCTTTGCTACCAATCTCATACGCCACTACCTTCTTGCCGTTTAACCAATGCTCCACGTAGGGGTAGTTCACGAGGATGCGGGTGGTGTTCCATTCTCCCACCGGTTTCACTTCCGCTCCCTCGGGCGCGTACATAGCGTAACTGCCGCCGGTATACTGATTAGGCTGCATTTTCTTCGGCCAGCCTTTATCATCCAAGATCTGATACTCCGGCGCGAGATCATAGATGGGCTGGTCACTGCCTTTGGGAACATAAAAAAAGATGCCGGAGCTGTTAGCCGGCGCAATTTTCCATTCTAAAGATAATTCAAAGTTGTCATAGGCTTGTTTGGTGATCAAATCTTGGTTGGCGTCCCAGCCGGCACCGGAACCATGCAATTCACCGTTAATGAGCTCCCAACCTTTTATTTCGCCTTGGTTATACATTTCCCAGTGCTCCAGGTTATTGCCTTCAGCAAGTAACACCCAGTCCGCTGCTGGCTGCTCTTGGGCTTGCTTTTCCGGCTTGCTGGTGGTCTTGCCGGAACAGGAATACAACAGAAAGGCTCCTACGAGGAAAAATAAAGTTTTAGGATGAATCATGGTTAGATCGTTTGCTTGACAACCTCTAAGATAAGGAATAAATCTCTGACCATAGGACAATCCTTCCTGCCAGGAGAGATAGAGCTGTTAAAACAGGTGTTCTTTCCAATTACGAAGCAGTGTCAGGAAGAAGAGGAAACCCACCATTGTTTTTAGGTAGTTTTGGCCCCTGGATCTATAACCGGGCTAAAGCAAGAAGTTATATCTGCGAACAAACATTATTAGCATGCCGAACCTGTAATTTCCATTTTGTATCCTTCCTCATCCAAATATTAGTATATCTTCGATTTAATTGCTTTCCGGCATTGGGAGCTCCTGTCGCGGGAATCACTTCTTCTCTGCCCATTACCACCACCATGTCGGGAAAGAAGAGAAACTTTTCCGGCACTCTTTTAAAAGAAGTATACCGGATGACTCCTTTTTGAATTAATTGCAGCAGTTCTTTCTTTTCATTGACAATTCGGTTCGTGGGATGATTAACCGTCACCTCCTCCGCCATTAACTGATTAAGTGCTACTGCATCCCCTTTCAAGATAGCGGCCGCATGAGCCAGATCCAGTTTTTCGATTTCCTGCTGCAAAGCCGTGTTTTCTTGAGCGAAACCCAGAGTAGAGAATAGAAGAGTAGCTAATAATAATAGATATTTCATAATTCAAGTGTTTAGTTTTCAACAGCTTAAATTATAGAATTCACTAACTAAATAAAAGTTTTAAAGAATGCCATCTATATGAAATAAAAGAAGATCTGCCAAAGAAAAATTTGTCCTGATAACTACTATTATGTTAAATAGGAACTTAAATTTTATAAAAGTAATTTGTTTAGAATTATTTTTAGGTATCTAAGCAGTAGTTAAGAGCCTAATATTTAAATATTGGAATGATTAATTTTCTAACTCTGTTATATTACTGTTAATATTTACGTAAATTAGGAAAACGGAAGATTTTATTACCTTTGCCCAAAATGTATGTCATACAGAAGAGCACAGGCTGCTTAAGAAGTTTATCTCAAATTTTTACACCTTCTATCTTCAATAAAATTGTAAGGGAGAAGGATCATAAATTTATTCGTTACAGTATTAAAAAGCACATCAATGCTGATTTTTCTGAATCGTATAATTATATCCTTCAATTCTTATATAAAGAATTACATGATACATACCGCTGCGAATACTTTTATAAAAATGCTCTTCTTAATAATCAACTGTTAGGCAAATACAGTCTAAATACCACTTCTGTATTAAATGAATTTAAGATTGGCGGCTCCATTGCTGACTTTGTCTTATTGAATGGTGAGGCTCGTGTATTTGAAATTAAAACAGATTTAGATAGTCTAGCAAAATTAGAAAAACAAGTATTTGATTATACCCAATTCGCCGATAAAGTATATATAGTTTCCTGCTCAAAACATACAGATAAGCTTTTAGATAAGTATAATAGTACAGCCATTGGTATTATTGAATTCACACATAATCAAAATTTAAATACACTTAAGGAGGCAGAGGTAAATAGGGAAAATTTTGATCATGCTATTATTTTTAAAACTCTTCGCAAAGCAGAATACCTAGAAATCATAAAAGATTATTTTGGTGAAGTTCCGGAGGTCCCAAGTACTAAGATATTTAGAGAGTGTTTTTCTTTGGCAAAAGAGATAAATGTTGTAGATTTTCAAGAAATGGCATTCAATCAATTAAAAGGCAGAAAAATTAGGTGCCCTGAATTGCTAATGTCAGACCATACTCCTTATGAACTAAAGCATATCTGTTACACAATGGACTTTTCAGAAAAGGAATATTCAGACCTATACAACTTCTTAAATGAAATAATCTAGCATGTATTTTCCTTATATCCGGGGTAAACAGTTTGAACTAATTGCTCTCCGAGAAATCCGAGATATTTTGGCTGGGAATAATACCAAAGTTTCTCCAATTATTGAGCCAGTAAAAAATTCTCCTACTTTAAAAAAAGTATTGTCGGAATTAAGTCGCGAAGAAATCAACTTTAATGTTATTATCAACCCCGTTGTTGGTGACTTGATTGGTTCTTCTGCAGGCATAATGGAATTACTGGACAAGGAGCTTAATGGATATTCTAATTACCAAATGGCAATTATTATTGATGAAAGCAAAGATGTTAGATTTTACAGAGATTTGGTCCGGGACCATAAATTATCTTGTTCGGGAGTAACCTTAATACATAACTCTGTTAATGACAACATAAAAAATATTTTAACCATAATTGAAGATAAAAGTGAATTACCAATTATTAATAATATAATTAATTCTGGAAAAACAAATCGACGTTATTATAGAAATTTTGACTCTGCTACATTAGTTACTCTGGATGATTTTTTCTGCTGCCAGCAAAAGAATTCTGATTATTTGCCGATTGGGGAAAGTCAATTTTCTGAGGAACATTTATTTTATAAAAATGATGGATACAAGGGTTTCTCCGATTTTTTAACGATTGGTGATAATTATTCTGATGGTGGATTCCTTCCTTTTGCAATTGCAATTCACTTATCTTATGCTGATTCGACAAAAAAAATCAGGGTTAAACATTTTGTATCAGATTCTAATATGGACACTTCTGATATCGGTGGGAAATTTGAGGAGGCACTAAATAAATTAATATACTGGAGCAAAACTAGTTCTCTTAATACTAGAGCAATAGAAGAATTCAAGGAACTTCATAGTAACGGTCATTTCCCTGGATTAGGAAGCGTTAAAAAACTTTCTGTAATGAATCATATCGAATTAGTTATTGGTTTGATTTAGAATGAATTGTTGTTCGGAGTGCTTTTCCAATCCATATTTGAAGGATATTATTCACCGTAATACTTCTACTACCGGTAATTGCGATTATTGCAAATCTCAAGAGGTTTTAATATACAACCCTCGTGAACTAAACTTCTTCTTTCAAAACATTCTAAATTTATACGAGATCAATGAAAAGGGGTCTCCTATTGATTTTCAAATTGAGAAAGACTTTACTAATAAGATATTCTCTAGTAAGGTCAATAAAAATATAAAAGAATTACTACAGGAAATAATTGCGGATGATTTTACTAGTTACCAAGAAATATTTAATAATCCAGTAATTTTAAGCTGTATTAATAATCCCAGCAATGATGAAACGGTTAAACCCCTTCAAATTACTTGGGAAAGATTTGCTGACGAGATAAAATCTGTAAATAGATTTCATTTACAGAATGTAATGGACTTAGAGAAGCTTAAAGTTCTATTAAGCCGCTATGAAAATCCTATAACTAAAGGACGCAAATTTTATCGAGCCCGCATATCCTCCAAAGATGGGTTTTCTATTTCAGAAATGGGCCACCCTCCTGCTGATAGAACTAAATCAGGTCGAGCTAATCCTTTAGGGATATCATATCTTTATTTAGCGGATCAGGTTACCACTACCTTATATGAAGCACGAGCCTCCTTATTTGACTATGTAGCAATTGGAGATTTTAGACTTAAGGAGGATATTAAGGTAATAAATTTAAGAGGTAATTCCTACGACCCAATTGTTTTAGCGGAAAAAGAAGATTTAGAAGATTTTTTGATTCATCTTCCTTTTATTTCTAAACTGGAATCAACTCTATCCAAACCAAAACGTCGGGATGATAATGAATTAGATTATTTACCTACTCAATATTTATCAGAATATATAAAGTCTATTGGCTATGATGGTGTTATGTTCCAAAGTTCTTTATATTCTCAAGGATATAATTTAGCCATTTTTAATCCGGAAAAATTTGAATGTATAAAAGTAGGTGTCTACGAAATTGATAATATCAATTTCAATTTTACTCTCTTAACATAGCTAAAGAAACATTAAAGCCTGTGGGAATACGAATTCACGGATGTTTTACAAATCATAAACGCTCGTTTAAGTTTTGTAAAATTGGAAAATACCCTATCTTTACTGTTAGATCCAGGTGTCATTTTATACTAATTGACACTTTACCGATCAAAGCGAATCTAACATGTCTGAACAGATTACTCCTTACATCGAGCAGTTTTACGACGATGCGGAAATATGGCCGATCATTCACCAAGCCTCTTACCTGGAGCAGCAGTTCCAAGACCCAGCTATTTCCCAGAATACCGTTTGTGTGGTCCTGCCCTTTGTGCGCCGGTATTCCGGGTATGGGGCGCACCAATTTGACTTAGATTTGTTTATCAAGCACCACGAAGTAACCGAACTTGGAGAACTGGAGCTTTACCGGGTTCGGGATTTCATTCGTCAAAAAGTTGATTTGGGTCCTTTAATGCAAGGAGTTCACCAGATTACTGGTGTTGATATTACTCAAGTGCTGGAAAGAATTAAGCACCAGATTAAGTTTCTTCAACGGCCAGAAAACCATGATTTACCAGTGGCACCCGCTCAGCTCATTCACACATTTTAAGATGGTTCAGGAAGAAATGAAAAGATACGTCGCTTATTATCGGGTCTCCACCGCCAAACAAGGTATTTCGGGTTTGGGCCTCGAAGCGCAGCAGTACGCCGTCAGCGCTTTTGTGAAAGGCGCCGCTCAAATTGTCGCGGAGTACACGGAGGTGGAATCGGGCAAAAAGAACAATCGCACCCAGCTGCTATTGGCTATTTCAGAAGCGAAAAAACAAAAGGCAACATTACTCATTGCCAAGCTTGACCGGCTCAGTCGTAATGCTGCCTTTATTTTTACCTTACGAGATAGTGGGGTAGACTTCGTGTGTGCCGATATGCCCGATGCTAACACCTTAACTATTGGCATCTTTGCTGTTCTTGCTCAACACGAACGGGAGCTGATCAGTAGCCGCACTAAGGCAGCTCTGCAAGCTAAGATTGCCCAAGGTGCTAGATTAGGTAAGCCAGAAAATTTAACCTACCAGGACCGGGTAACTGGGGCCCAAGTGATGCGACAAAAAGCAGTAACTAATGAAAATAACAAGCGTGCTGCTGCCATGGTAAACCTCTACCGGGCACAGGGACTAACCTGGATGGCTATTGCGGAGAAGTTGAACGAAGCAGGATTTAAAGCTAGCCGCGGCGGACAATTTCAAGCAAATCAGGTCCAGCGTATACATATTCGTAATAGTAATTAAATTTCCCTTTTACCAGCAATTATATCTATATGCCCAAGCATTTAGTTACACAAAATGTAACTAAATGCTTGCTAATTCGTTACATTTTGTGTAACTTTATTGCATATTGTATTAGCATGAGAATTATATCTACTTCGCGTATAATTGAATTTTATACTAAACACGCAAATTCTAAAACTGGCTTACAACTGTTTATATCAAGAATCAAAGCTCTTAAAATTACAAACCTGAATGAGTTAAGAAATGTAGCTAACTCCGTGGATGTGATAGGAAACAATAGAGTGATTTTTAATATTCAAGGGAATAACTATCGTTTAATTGCAGTAGTTCTAGTAGCAAACCAAACAGTATACATAAGGTGGATAGGCACCCATGCCGAATACGATAAAATCAATGCCAATACAATTTAGTAATAAAAGCCCTACTTTAACATCAGAGCCCCCCGACTATGTTAACATTAATAATTCATAAAGTTAAAACAGAAATGGAGTATACAGAGGCCATGAGCCGCATAGATACCATTTTAGAGCAAAATCCTGAACCTGGAACTGACCTTTTCGATGAACTAGAGTTGCTGTCTACGCTAGTACATGCATACGAAGAAATTCATTACTCTATTGATACCCCCGACCCGATAGAAGCAATAAAATACGTGATGGAAGAAAAAGGATTGAAAAACAAAGATTTAGAGCCATTTATAGGACCTAAGTCTCGAGTTTCGGAAATATTAAACCGAAAACGTTACTTTACACTAGAGCAAATCAATAAGCTTCATAAAGCATTAAATATTCCTTTGGAAGTTTTTATTAATGACAAAATATTAGAAGCTACTTCGCTCTAAATTTGCTATATACCTATTCGTAAGTTTCCAATAGTTAGGAAGAGCAATACTTTAAAGTCTCAGGTATAAATAATCCTATAGCGCAAATTGGTATACAAAAATCGTATACCAATTTCATTAATTCCATCTCATAAATCAAATTGTATCCTTGATTCATGAGATGGATATTTGAGATATTTTTTCAATAAAAAAACCAGGTAAATAATACCAATTTTTTCATCGCTTTTTTCTGTCGTTTCCAGAGATGATTTTGGTCAACCTATATCTGGACAAGACAGACAAAGCATGGCTACTTACCATCAAGCTAGTTAATAAACTAACATTGTAACTTTAAAGGAGAATAATGACTTAATAGGACCATCGTTTATCGACTGCAATAAAAAGACCCTTCCTAGTAATGGTCCTTCCCTGCGCTAATCAACGGCTACACCAACTTGACTGTCCCTAACTCCGTAAATAGTCCTAAGCTATTACGCCATAGCTCCTGATTCCAATATCTTATGGATATGCACTGCATTCGCCGCGGCACCGGTAAGCCGCTATTACTTATTCACGGAATTGGCGGTAGCTCGCGTTCTTGGCATCTGATCCTGGATGCCCTAGTTGAAGCGGGTCGGCAAGTTATTGCCGTTGACTTACCGGGCCACGGGGCTACCCCGGCCTTGCGAGGGGAAGTATCTATCCGTACGCTGGCGGATGCCGTTACAGATTTTCTGCAAAAACAGGATTTAATGGGTATTGATGCGGTAGGTAGTTCCATGGGTGCTCGCCTGGTACTAGAGCTAGCTCGACGCGGGGGAATAGTAGGCGCCGTTGTTTCATTGGACCCCGGCGGATTTTGGCGGGGCTGGGAAGTACCTTTTTTTTATTATTCAGTGGCTACTTCCGTGCGCCTAGTGCGGTTATTGCAACCGATAATGCCAACCCTCTTGGGAAACCCCATTGGCCGTACGGCCCTATTAGCTCAGTTTTCTGCTCGTCCCTGGCAATTACCGGCTACCTTAGTAGGCGACGAAATGCGCACTTTTGCCAGCTCCCCTTCTTTTGATGAACTCTTAGACCAATTAGCTCACGGAGAGCGACAACAAGGGGTTCCTCCGGGAACCATTAAGCAACCATTGGTCATTGGCTGGGGCCGGCAGGACCGGGTTTGTCTTCCCCGGCAAGCAACGCGGGCTTTAGCTGCTTTTCCCGACGCTCACCTGCATTGGTTTAATGATTGCGGCCACTTTCCCCAGTGGGATGCCCCTACCCAAACAGTGCGCCTAGTGCTAGCAGTAATTAATGGTGAATTGCTATTGGGTGGTTTACCGGCCCAAAGCACTCAACGAACTTCTCCCCGTAAAGTATTCTTTAAGCTGGCAATTGGCCTGGTGTTAATCGCCAGCGTTATCGGGCTTTTCCGGCGAAAAACATAAGGATTTTTTTGTACAAGAACAAACGAGCAGTCCGTAGCTTTTCCGGCTTTAAATATCTTCCTTTAAGAATATACTTAGCCGAATACGAGGTAAGGACGCCGATTATCTACTTTTATTTTATACCGATTATAACTGCTGAAAATAGAAGGAGATTACTATACTTCTTAATTTTACATAATCAAGTTTCGCGGACTGCTTTACAAAAAGGTATACCCACTATTATATTCAATAAAGGTCGTTTTCTGTCTTTCGTTATATGTAAGGGAAAGGAAAACAAAGTAAAGGTCTGGCACTAGCAGTAGTTAAAACACCCGGAATAGCCCGGAGCTCCCGCTGGCCGCTGGAATTAAAAAAGCATTCACTAAATTGGCCAAAGAAGGAGCAAGAGAGCCGCCACTACTCCAGTAAAAAATTGGTTCGCAGAATAGGCCTTCGGCAACTCTCCATCCATAATGCAAGTAACCGGAATTACTTTAGCTATCTGCTAGTATTCATATTGGTATTCTAATAAAACAAAATGCGGAAACTGCCTTTTCAATAAATAGTTTAAGCTGACCGACCAGTGAAAAAAAGCCTGATAATCTTAGTCATCTTAGTAGTGTTGAATTCTTGTAACAACCAAATCCAACTAACAATGGACACTAAAAACATGGATGTAGTAAAGCAGTACTTTGAACATTTTAACAACCACGATTGGGAGAAGATGGCGGAAATGTATTCAGAAACAACTGCGTTTAAAGACCCTTCCCTTGGACAAGGAATTGTAAAACAGACGCGTGAACAGATTGCTCAAAAGTATAGTGAATTAAATGAAGCTTTTCCTGATTTGAAAGATGATGTTATCCAGGTATACCCATCAGGCGAAAACCATATTATTGTGGAATTTGTATCGAGCGGAACCGCGCCAGATGATTCTAAATTGGAACTTCCAATATGCACAATTTTTACAATTGAAAATGGAAAAATCGTTAAAGACTTTACCTATTACGATAATTTTGAAGAATAAAAAGCCGGCACATGATATCTAGGTAGGCCTATACGTAAGAATATGTAAAATGGCTTTATCCAATCTCAAGAAAACGGTCGTTTCGTGAGATAAAATCTGCTTATAAAAAGATCAAAGCCGGATAGTTCAATTAATGCTATCCGGCTTTCTTTGCAAACAAAGAGAGATACTACTTACTCAAAAGCAGTTTCTGGGTGTTTTGCTGAGTAGGGGTTTGCAGTTGCAGCAAGTACAAACCATCTACTTGGTTTTGGGCTTGCCATTCTACCTGGTAGGTCTGGTTCGCTTGTGCTTCCTGCTGGAACAGCGTAATAACTTCCCGGCCTTGACCATCGAGTACCCGCACGGTCGCAGGCTGGGTTTCGGGTATAGTAAAGTTTATAGTTACTCTGTCCTGAAAAGGATTAGGATAAGCCATTAAGTTTTTTACTAAAGTTGCTGGAGCAGCAGTTGTTGTTGCTCGCTCGGCAATTAGAGTGGCGGCTTTTTCAGTTGCTAGGGGTTCGGCACCCAGAGTAGTATGAATAAGCCAGTAGTCACTCTGTCCCTGGTTGGCTTGGGTACGATCCCCACTGATCCCCGACTCGGAACGACCTGCTAATAAGAATTGATTCTCATCGGTTTGAATCACACTACGTAGTTCATCTAATTCGCTGCCGCCCAAACGTTGGTCGTTGAGCATTTTGCCGTAACGATTCGTTCGTACTACCCAATAATCGCCACTACCTTGACTTTCCTGGCTTTTGTCGCCGCTTTGACCGGAGTACGAGGTGCCGCTTAATATGAAACCATCTTGGTCGTAATCCGAGTCATATACAGATAACAGGGAACGCAGCTCTTCTGGGCCGCTGCTGCCATAAGTATAATCCGCTTCTTTCCGACCATCTCTATTAATTCTTACTAACCAGTAATCGGTTTGTCCTTTACCCGGTTGTCTTTTCTCCCCGCTTACGGGCGAATCACTGTTTCCGGCTAAGTAAAATCGAATGCCAGAATCAGTGGTTAGAGCCACAAATTCATCCTGTCCTTTGCCGCCATAAGTTCTATCCCACTCATTCTGCCCCGTACTATCCACGCAAATAATCCAAAAGTCTAGTCCACCCCGGCTGTCTTGGGTTTTGTTGCCGCTTTTATTGGAGTTAGAACTACCCGCTAAGAGAAATCCTCCGTCCAGATAATGACCAGAATTAGGTAGGTAGCTACTGGTGAGTACCACGTCTTGCAAGAAATCATTACCGGAACCACCGTAAGTCTTATCCCATTGTTTCTCGCCATTGGCACTAATCTGCACAACCCAATAGTCCATGCCACCTTTGCTGGGTTGGCTCTTGTCGCCGCTGACGGACGAGTTGCTGTAACCAGCTAAAAGGTAACCACCGGAAGGCAGTTGCTTGATTTGCCGGAGTTCATCGTAACCCGAGCCCCCATAGCGTTTATCCCAAAGCTTGTTGCCGTTCTTATCCAGCCTGATTACCCAGTAATCTCTTCCTCCCAGGCTGTTCTGGCTTTTATCGCCGCCGCTATTCGAATCTGAGCTACCCCCTAGTAAATAGCCTCCATCTGTGGTTTGAATAATTCGGTTGAGAAAATCGTGGCGCGGACCGCCGAAGCGTTTGTCCCAGAGCTTTTTGCCTTGTTGATCCGTTTTCACGAGCCAATAATCTTCCAGACCAATGCGCGACTGGGTTTTGTCGCCGTTCTTGGGCGAGCGGGAGTAACCAGCCGCTACATACCCGCCATCATAAGTACGGATGGTGGTTGTCAGTTTATCGTGCCAGCTGCCCCCGTAGCGTTGGTTCCAGGCGATGTCTGCCACTGGTGGCGTATCGGCTTCTTTAATCTTCAATACCCAGTAGTCAAAATCACCTTTGCTGTCTTCGCTTTTATTGGCACTTTGGTTCGAATCAGAAGCCCCACCTAACAAGTAACCACCATCCGGTGTTGGCAGCAAAGCTTCTAAGTAACTATCAGGACTAGAATATTTATCCGTTCTGTTGTAAGAGTTGGTATAAATTTTATGGCCATCGGCATCTAGTTTAACAATAAAGTAGTATTTCTCGCCATTTCCTTGTGATCCTCCTAACAGATAACCACCATCGGGTGTATTTATCATCGCACTTCCCGATTGGTTAACACCATATTCATAAGCCCAAATTTTTTCGCCTGCTTTGGTAATTTTTAAGACGGAAAAAACGCTATAATCATCATTGTAAGCGCTGCCCCCTACTAAATAATTCCCATCGGTGGTAGCAATAATGTTGGCTTCGTAGTATTGTAATAATCCTCCTCCGGAAAAGCTTTTGTCCCAGAGAACCTGCCCGGTGGTAGAAATTTTAAATACCCGCATATCAATCCGGATATCGAAATTATCCGGATCTGCATTTCTGGCGTAGGAATTAGATCTGCCTGCCAGTAAATAGCCATCATCGGTTACTTCTAAGCTGGTTAACTCGTCTTGGTATTTGCCCCCAACTGTTTTATCCCACTCTTTCTCGCCCTTATTATCGATTTTCACCACCCAATAATCGTTGCTGTTCAGCCTGTCGGTATATACATCCATGGCATCCAAGCTGAGTTCGGTTTTATCGCCGCTCTTACCACCAGCGGTGTAACCACCCAGCAAGTAACCGCCATCCGGGGTAGCGATGAGCGAAGTAAAATTATCTGCCACATCGCTGCCAAAAGTTTTATCCCAGAGTTTGTTACCAGTGCTGTCTATCTTTACTACCCAGTAATCTTCTTTGCCACGGGTAGCCTGGCTTTTGTCTCCACTTTTGCCCGAAGCGGAGGTACCGCCCAGTAGGTAGCCGCCATCCGGAGTAGCAACCAGAGCTTTCAGATCATCAATAGCAGAACCCCCATAGGATCTATCCCAGAGTTTACTGCCGCTGCTGTCTATTTTTATGATCCAGTAATCAGTACCACCTTTACTGGGCTGGCTCTTATCCCAGATTTTACCCGATTCTGAAGTTCCCCCCAGCAGGTATCCGCCATCCGGGGTAGGAACCATGGCGCGGAGAAAATCGTTGTGGCTTCCCCCCAAGGTCCGATCCCAGAGTTGGCTTATCTCGAAGTTTACGTAAAAGGAACGGGTAACTACCGGCGCTGGTTTGTAAATGTTATTACCTGGTTGCGTAGCTTCGATGGTTACCCGGCCGCCGCCAGTAATGATTACTTGGTTGCCTTTAATCGTGGCGGGTCCAAATACTTTGAAGCTAACCGGTAAGCCTGAACTAGAGGAAGCCTTGATTGGAAAGGAAGGATTGCCAATGATTTTATCCGGGATAGAATCAAAAGCAATCGTTTGGGCCTGGGTAGGCCCTGGTTTTACTTTGACCACCCAATAATCATAATTTCCACGGCTATTTTCTGTTTTATCGCCACTTTTATTAGAATCAGAATAACCAGCCAGAATGTATTGACCTGGACCAGTGACTTGCGCGGAGGTTAGAAAGTTGCCTTCTTTACCACCAATGGTTTTATCCCATAACTTTTCTCCGGTAGAACTTAATTTTACCAGCCAATAGTCACTATAGCCTATTCTCGGATCGGTTTTCTCTCCGCTAATATCGGAGCCGGAGCTTCCCGCCAAAAGTAATCCCTCATCGTTGGTTAACAGTAAAGAAGTTAATCGATCCTCCCTATTGCCGCCAAGGGTTTTATCCCATTGTTTATTACCCTGAGCATCCAGTTTTACGACCCAATAATCATCACTACCTCTTCTATTTTCTGTTTTATCGCCACTCTTATTAGATTGAGAATCTCCTCCCACCAAGTAACCGCCATCTGGGGTTTGCTGTACCACTTTTAAGTAATCTGCATCTTTACCGCCTAAGGTTTTATCCCATACTTTATTGCCCAAAGCGTCCAGCTTGACGATCCAGTAATCCCATTCACCTCTGCTTGCTTCAGTTTTATCGCCACCTTGAACAAACCCTGACCAGCCACCCAGTATGTAACCGCCATCCTGGGTTAGCTGCAGGTTAAGGAATTGTTCATCTCCTGCACTACCCAAGGCTTTATCCCAGCGTTTTATCCCTGCGGCATCCACTTTAATAATCCAGTAGTCTCTACCTCCTTTCCCATCATCGGATTTGTCGCCCCCTTTAGTAGAGTAAGAAGTCCCTCCTAAAATGTACCCCCCATCGGCTGTGGGCTTCACGGCAGAAAGAAGATCATCGCCTGTTCCGCCATAGGTTTTTTCCCACAGCTTGTTGCCCGAAGCATCTATTTTTACAATCCAGTAATCGACATTATCGTTTTTACCGGTTCCCGTTTTACTACCTCCCAAAATATATCCACCATCACTGGTTTTTTCCATCGCTTCCACCCCGGCATCAATAATTTTATCCCATTCTTTTTGGCCGCGAGCATTCAGCTTCACAAACCAGTAGCCGGGCTTTTCATTTGATTTATCTCCACTTTTGCCCGAAGCAGAGCGTCCACCCAGCAAATAGCCCCTGTCGCTAGTAAGTTGTACCAGCGGTCTTTCATCCCAACTATCACCCCCAAGGTTTTATCCCACTCTACCGTTTGCGCTTGCAAGTATGAGAGGTTAAAACTCAATATTAATACAAGGCTAATAAACTTCTGCCACTTAGAGCGCAGCGGAAATTTACAATGTAGGCGATGATAGTAAGTAAAAAGTATTTTCATAAATCTGTAAATAAGAAGTTATTTTCGAGTAGAACAACCAAATGAGCAACTTAGAGAAAAGTACAACAGCAGTTTATAACCTATTGTGAGAGATCTTACAATATTATGGTTATATGCTACTGCAAGCAATACCTAAGTTTTGGTATTTTTCAAGCTCGTCTAGCCATTTGCGTACATGGGCACAGTTGTATTACCTCGTACTATTTCATAATAGTACAAAATCCAGAAAACCGTTCCTGTTTAACATAATGTTCGTTATCGAAGAAAGGGGATTATCAGCGTTCTAGATAGGCCTGTTTTTTGGCATTTTATAAAGACCCTTCTTCTCTAAAACCTTTCTGGTTCTTTCGGCTTATAACCAAGAGTATTCTTCCTCCTCGATCGGTGTCGGAAACAAAAATTGAAACATGAAAATAGCAGTAATGAGAAACCGTCCGCTTGCTATCAGCCTAGTCGCTTTTATTTTCATCCTAGCGGGTGGCGTAGGCATCCTCTATCACGCCACCGATTACTGGAAACCAAATTCTAATCCATACGAATTAGTGGGAGTTCTTTTTATTCGGATCCTGGCCATCGTTTGCGGTGTATTACTGCTTCGAAGAGTCCCGGCGGCGCGCTGGTTAGCCATCCTTTGGCTGGCCTACCACTGCGTTCTCAGTTTCTATCATTCTACCGCCGAAATGATGACCCACTTTGTTTTTTTAGCCATCGTTTCGCTTCTTCTCTTTATACCCAAGTCTTCCGCTTATTTCAAAGATGCTTACTAGCAGACAGACCATAACAGACCATAAATAAAGGAGCGGGAAGCTGATACTTGGACGATTAAGAACGAACGCCTAACATCCGTTTGCCGTAAACCTGCATGCTGCTGACAGCGGTACTCAGGGAATAATACCTAGCGGGCGTTGCTGTAGCGTTCATTCCCTAAACCATCTGGCTAGGGGCAAACCATAATCCCTTAACTCTCCCCTCCTACTCGATCGGCCAGTCCTATAAGTTGAATTATGTAAAATGGCTTAATTCAACTACTGGGAAATGGTCATTTTGTAAAACGATTTTAATCAACGTATTCCAGGACTAGGCAATATCAATAGGCTTGGCCAAAATCTGATGTACCCCAATTGATATAGTATCACCACATTCTTACTAAATTAGAAACTCGTAAGCGATAATTTTTAGATGTCATAACGTGCGTTGATGTTGAGTAAATACGCATAGATCAGACATAAATAAAAAATGTTAAAGTGTACAAATAGGTGCGTAAATAAACCTTTATATAGGTTTATTTAAAGGTGTGTTAATTGGTTTAAATTAGGTCTAGTAATTGGGCGTAAATATTTTTTTAGAGTTGAATAAAATTTTGCATACTTTAGCCTAACAACCTGCCTCATTTTTTCTCGGAACCAGACCTTTCTCCTTAACATGAAGGAATGTTGCAGAAAAGAATGTTTCCGACTAAACTGGCTCTGGCAACAATATCTCAAGGTATTTACCTGGCAGATAAGCCACAATTGTCAGACCTTATCTTGACTATTACAAGTAATACCATCTAAAACGCCGTGAACATCCGCGGCATCTTTCTTGATGGCACTAATGAACTTACCTATTTTTTCATTATGTTGCCCTTTCATATTAATTCAAACTGCGCAACCACCGTTTAAATGGGAATACTCAAGTTTGGATTTGATTGACTCATTGAAGGTAGTATCCAATAATTAGGGTAAAACCAAAGCAAATTCCAAAAACGTTGAAATATTTTAGTTTCTTAGCTTATCAAGAATGTTCTGCCAGTAAATTTAATGTTTTAAATTTTTAATAATCAGGTTGTTTCCTAATTATAAAATACAGCATTTAGGTGCATTTAACATTAATCTTTTCACTTAATTGCAGGTGTATATTTACACCTATATATAAACCTATCTACTAACCTAAAGCTATTTGAATATACATTAAACGCAGCTCTCGCTGGCTCATCTTAATTTTCACCAATTTGTTGATGCAAAATTACCTTATATTTATATCTTATACTTTTTCTTTTCCTTTTCAATTTTCTCTTGGATAGCTTCTTCCATCCAACCCTGAAGCGAAATTCCCAAACGTGATTGCCCTCTGGCCTTGGGCCTCTTCTTCCTTAAATCATTAATAATATTTAATTCGCTTTCCAATAACTTAATGTTGAAGTTTTTGATAACCTCTTCTGGAGGAACAGTATCGAGCTCAGCTTTCTTGGTAGTACTACCTCCTTTATTGATTACATTCAGTATTTTCTTTTCATCAACTTTCGAAATTTCCGGAGTAGGCGCTTCTTTGGGATTCTTTGCTGGTGGTAACTTAATCTTTGCCATAATACTATTTCGTTGTGAGTTCGGTGAAAAGAGCATTCAATTCCGTATTCGCTTTTTCATCTGGAGGATTTAATTCTATAACCGATAATCCTTGTCCAGCTGCATTAGCAAAGGCTTTCCTATTTCCCAACTGCATATTAATAAAATTAATACCTTCTGTTTGGCTGAGCGCTTCTGCAGCATCCCTGTTATCTGCACTACGTACATCAGCGCGATTAAGAAAAACGAATGCTTTCAATTCTACTGGTTTTACAGCCCGAATCTCGCTTAATAAGTTCTGCACCTTAGTAATTGTCCAAAAATCAAAGCTACGAGGCTGGAAAGGTATCAAAACGATATCTGAAGAAACAAGAGCGGCGCGTTGACTCACCGTATCCCGACCACCAGAATCAATAACGATATGATCATATTTACTCTTTAGTTTTGTAATTTGGGTATGAAGACCAGATCCGGTAAGCTTAACGGCTGTATAGCCGATTTCTCCTTGGAGCGTGTCTTCGCGAAAAGTGGTAAAATCGGTAGCTGACTCTTGTTCATCTGCATCAACGAGAAGAACATCTTTTCCCTTTTTAGCTAACCATACCACTAGGTTAGTAGCAACAGTAGTCTTGCCAGTACCACCTTTAATTCCGCCAATTGTGTAGATCATTTATTTATAATTAGGTGTAATTTTAGGTGCTTAATTACACCTGAATAAAGGTGCTAATATACACCAATAAAGGCACCTTTCAATAAAACCAAGTTTGTTTTGCTTAAAAAATATCAAAGCCAATCTAAAAGGAAATAGATATAGGTGACAATACAAACGATTATTTACACTTGTATATACACCTATATTTACACCTAATTAGAAGTGTAAAGTAGATGATATTTCGGTATAATTATATAACAACTAAAAAGTTATAAACTTAATAATGCTAATTATAGCACTATATTTTCTGTATTTTATAAATCAGGAATCAATACTAGCTAAAAATTAATTTTAGCATTTGAATCATGTAAATATTAAAAAAGATTACAACAGCTTGATTTAAGCACTTACCCCTATGAAAAAGCTAAAAGTTTGATAATGTAACTTTTGGTAAAGCTCAAGATTAGTTAGTATGTATGCAGATTGTAATTAGCCGATGCAGCATGCAGAAAACTATTTTAGAAAAATAAAGAGGAATAGTTCCCAAAGTAGTCAATTATAAAATTTGGTTTTTTCTTCGCTTTTATAGTATTTCCTAGAAAGTAGAACTAATTATACTTATAAAAACTCGTTTTTCGCGGACCCGAGTTTACCTTCATTATCTAGATCTTTGTTTTTGTTTGTCTTTGCTTTTTATTTTGGCTTGAACCACAATCCTAAACGCTAATCCATTATAGTAACACAAATTTGTGTATTTTATATTCTTTGTTCTATTTGCAGGGTGGATAACTTATTATCAATCAACCTATAAACTCTATTTACTACGAGTTTATATAAGCTAAGTACGAGTTTTCATAAGTAAGTTACGGGTTATTATAAGCTCAAAGCGAGTTTTTATAAGTGGAAGAGCGAGTTTTTATAAGTAAATAACGTGTATTATAAACGATACTTGTAAATTAAACTCGTTTTTACTTTCTTTAAGGTCTCTATGAAAAGAAAGAAAGACGCTCACCTGGAAATTCGGCAGCATAACGCCATTACCACAGCCAGGTACGATTATTCCGCTTGTCAACTGGATATCTTGTTTTACCTGTTATCCAAGCTTAAAAAGGAAGATACTTCTAGCCACGAATACCAAATATATGTGAGCGAGGTAGAATTTATTACTGGCCGGCAGTGGAACTACCAGCAGCTCCGGGAAGCTACTTCCGATATGGGCTCTCGCATGTTTGAGGTAAACACAGACCAAAGCTATAAGCAAATTTGGATGTTCCAGAAAGTAGAATATATGCACGGTAAAGGTCACTTCAATATAAAGCTATCTGAGGACATAAGGCCGTACTTGTTTGAGCTAAAGGATAATTTCACCTCTTACCAGCTGCATTCGGCTCTGAAACTCTCTAGCAAGTACGCAAAACGCATTTACCAGCTAGCTAGTCAGTGGAAGGACATTGGGGAGACAAAGCAGTACAGCATCGATGAATTCAAAATCATGCTGAAGCTAAAAGATCCAGCTGGAAAGAAGGAAGAGCAATTTGAGCGGGTAAACGACCTGAAGAAGTATGTCTTAGACATTGCTGTACGTCAAATCAATGAACACACTGATTTAAATATCGGCTATAAACTAATCAAGCAGGGCCGGGCATTCCAAAGCGTTCGATTTTATATTATTAAACAGGCACCTCAACAACTACCAATTAATTTTGATGAACCTATAGAAGAAGCCAGAATCCAAACCGCTCGGCAAATCTTAGAAACCTTAGGCATTAAAGATTCTAAAATCATCAATCAGATATTATCCGAAAAGAATCTAATTGATAACTTATTTAAATTTAATTACGACCTAAAAACCGGCCGAACAAAAGCGGATAAAAATGCTGGCGGATTATTGCTAAAAATATTAGGTATCCGGTAATTTTGCTTTACATGATTTAACAACTTTGTTTAAGGTATTTTTTAAGCCATTATAACACACTTTTTAAAATAAAGCTCCTACACCAGAAACAACTAAAGTGGCCACTCTTTTTGTTGCTTTTTTGTTGCTAATCTGTTGCTATTTTGTTGCAACAACCGAGAGAATAGGCGAAACATGGCTTTAAAGGGTGTATTTAGGCCTTTTTGTGCGTTTGTTATTAGGTTGTGCGTTTGTTGCAACAAACGCACAACCACCCGCTAGTTTTGCGTTCTTAAAATTATACCTCTTGAAAGGTATTTTATTAAAATGCTAGTAGCAAACCTCCTTCCATTCTTTGGAAAGAATAACCATTTAACCTATTGCTACTGATAAATCTGGGCTAGGTAGGAGAGGAGCATCGCCTCTCCTTAGGAACGGAGTGATCCGCAGTATTCTTTTCGTTACAACACCCTGTTTTTTGTTGCAACACGCGCTAATTTTATTGCTATTCTGTTGCTTTTTTGTTGCTGACCCCCTGTTTTTTGTTGCTCGCTTCATTTTTTGTTGCCAACGCCCTTATTTTGGTTGCTCGAGCAACCAAAGAGCAACAGGGGCCCCCTTTTTCTCCTTACAATAGGCGCTTAAGACGACTTCCTCTAAATTGCTCGCAACTATTTCTCTCTCATTCCCAAAATTCAATCCCTATTTATCATAATATGATTACACTTTCTAGATTAAGACTTTATGACTGGTATGCTTTCCATTTAGAAATGAGGCAATATACTCGCCAGAATTTACTCAAAAAGGGGAAACTACTCCGGGATACTTTTATCGTCTACTTCATCTTTGAAGGAGATCCCCACTCGTCCGACTTCAAGCCCCGCTACATTGGCTGCACTGGATCGTTCTACTGGCGTATGGTGAAACACCGGCGCAAAATCACGCCCCAGACAAAAATTTACATCAAAGAATTTGCCACTAAAGTCGACGCATTACGCTACGAAAAGCGCTGCATTAAAGCCTGGCAACCGGCGCTCAATGTCAAGTACAACACCTGGTGGCAGTACGATTTAATTGGTTAAAAGCCGGGCTCCCTCAAGATCCGCCACCGTTGCCAACTAGCCGGTACGGGTGGTTTCAATTTCTAAGATTTTTACTAAACTCCTGGATCCCCGTCAGGAGTTTTGCTTTGGTTAAGGAGCAGATTTCAGGCGCGCCCGAAAACCACAAAAAGGGCCATGGGACGTAATCACCCGAACGTTGCAGTCAAAATTCCGAGTAGAACTAGGGGCCATGGCCCCCCTCCCAAAGCCAATATATGCCTAGTTCGGGTGGTCCGCAGTAGTCTACCAGAGGAGCAGCGGAGGACCGAGGCGCTTGTTTCAATTACGAAGATTTTTACCGGCCAGATTATCGGAGCTAAGCAGGGCGGAAGGGAGTAGGAGAGGGGGTATGACCGCGCGAAAACTAGCGAGTAGAAATCCAAAAAACGGGAGTCATTTCGCCTCAAATGGACCAAATTGCAAGGTAATCAGAGCGCAATTTCCGCAAATATCAACATAAATGTTGATATTTGAAGGGTGGTATTTCCGGGGGTAAATAGATAACCAATTGATAATAAGGGAAATAAAAGTGAAACATCAAAAAATGCGGGTTTTCTCCCGCTAAACACCACGTCCCGCGCTAAGTTAAGGGTGCAATTGCACCCACCAAAAAAGGGGATATCTGAGTAGTCCTGCCGTTCGAGGTAGTCCATTATAGTGGGCTAAGGAATACCGAGAAGCTTGTTACAATTTCCAAGATTTACGGAAGAGAGCACACTGGTTAATTGCTACTAAATGGAGCAGTCTTGTCTCGTAAAAAATAACTATTAACGATCAGAAAAGAAGATCTATTCCGACTACAAGGGGCCAAATGGCGCCGTAAAAGTTAGTAATTGCCGCAAATGCCTATATGGATATACACATTTGCGTGGTGTATTTCCGGGGGTAAACAAGTAAGTGATTGATAATAAGAACCATGTAGAAGGAACAGGTAAAAACGCGGGATTTCTCCCGCTCAACACCACGGCCCGCGCTACAGGAGGGGCACAATTGCACTTATCAAAAAGCGGATATCTGAGGATGCAGACCGGAGTAAAGAGGGATAAACGGGTCGGATCTAGGGCTCCTGCAAGCAACCGGCGCCGGCTGTTCTAGCGGCCCTAGCTGTTACAACTTCCAAGATTTACGGATTTCCAAGGGCGGGTAGTGAGCCCGATAAGCGGCTTCGTTAAGAGTCGTAAGGCGCGGAAAATAGGCGATCGGCAAACGGCTTTGGTAGGTTAAAAGGAGAGAAAAGGCGCCGTTTTCCTAGGGAAAAATGCCATCTAAAGTGCCAAAGCAATCATATAACAGGTTTTAACATCCCTCTTTCCAAGGGTAAGCAGGTAAGTGTCTGATAGTAAGTATTCTATAGAAAGATCATCCATAAAACCAGTAGAAATCCCTTTCTATCCCACGACACGCGCTACCTGTAGGGTGCAAGTGCACCGGGTAAAAGAGAGATATCTGAGTAGGAAAGAAAGGCGAAATAGACAGAATCCTACCCGAAAACAACCGGTCGTAGCGTGTTTCAATTGGGCCAGATTTATAAGTCGGGCGGCTTGCTCGCGCACCTTTAAGTTCCGGTGGCGGCATCCAAGGGCGGTTGGTACCGGCTCAGATCCACTTGCATGCGGGCAATCACTTCTTCCGGCCGGATTTCTAAGATGGCCGCGATCTTAAACAAGGTATGGAGCGTGGGAACCCGTAAATCCCGTTCTAACAAGGAAATATACGAACGATCCAGATTGACCTGGAAAGCAAAAGCTTCCTGACTGATCTTTTTGGCTTGGCGGAGCTCCCGTAAAACTGACCCAAAAGAACGCTCCTGCATATGGTGACTATGAGTCACAAAAAAGCAGCGAAAAATACTTGCATTCTACGGACTATAGTCCGAATTTTTGTATCTTTGTGGGCATCACAATCTTGAATAGTATGTCTACTGGAGAAACCATTCTGCAATTATGTAAGCAACACCAGCTCACGCTGCCTTTTGCCGTTCGTAAAAACACCTGGTCGCGCGAGTACTACGTCCTAGTGGAAGGACTGGATCAATTCCGGCGCATTGCTACCGGGGCTCCCACCAAACAAGGACAGCTGGTGCGGATCTTTGAAGGGTACGCCCCCTGGCGAGAGGAACGCACTATTCCCCAGGCCAATCAGCGGGTGTGGGAGTACGTACCCGATGCGGATATAAGCGTTTACCAGCGAGGCCAGCAAGAAGGTCAAGTGTACGAGCTGCACTACCGTCTATTCTGGGGCAAATACAAGGGCTTAAGCGTCGAAGAGATCTGCCAGGAGCACCTGGACTACCTTGAATGGGCGATAGAGCGGATTGAAAAGAATTTTTGTTTAAGTGCCGCGGCCATCGCTAGCTTAACGGCGAGTGGTCTGGAGCTGGACCCATTCATTCTGGAATTAAACCAGGCGAAGTTAATTTGGTACGCACACGGACTGGCCGAGGACCATTTACCGGGTTATTACGGGTATTTGTTACTGCCGGTGGACGATCCGTGGATGAGCGAAGAAGAACGAGCCGTGGCACAAGAGAAGTATGATAAATTTATGGCGGAACAGGAGCGCTTACTCGGCGCAGCACCTGCTCCCATCGATTCACCGGAGGCCAAAAGCTTGTTTAAGTAATTTATTGCAAACCGCAATCAAAGCTAATTTGCCATTCTTACCTTTTGCTACCAAGCGCTCATAAAGGGCCTTGCAAGCTGCATTGGATTTCTTTGCCGAGAAGCTGCAAACATATAATTTGCTTCGAATTAAGCTGCCACCCATTTTAGTAATGCGCGTCTTTCCTCGGATGCTCGTGCCCGAAGTATATTCCCGGGGAGAGAGGCCAGCTTTAACAATCAACTGGCGGTAATTATCCATTTTCTGAAAGCTGCCAGCAAATAAAAGCAACATGCCGGCTGTTTTTTTACCAATCCCTGGAATAGAAGAAAGTAATTGGATCTCCTTTTTAAAAGTATCCTCCAGAGTGGCTAGTAGCTTTTCTTGGATTTGCTTCACTTGCTTATCGAGCATTTTTAAAGTTTGCTTCAGGCTTTTTACGGCTAATGCGCTAACTATCGGTTGCCGCTCTAGAGCCGCCAGGGAGTTGATGACCATGGTTCTTTGCCGGATGAGCTGCTCGGTAACCTGTTCTAGCTGCCGACATTCCACGATCACTGGCTCTTCCGGTTGCCAGGAAGCTACCTGGTTCTGTTCCCCATAGCGCTTGATCCATTGCGCATCCTTCTTGTCACTTTTTCCTTTGCCCAAGTGCATTTGGATGTAACGCTTAATAACAACCGGGTTCACTACCCCTACTTGCGTGCCGTGTTCATATAAGAAGTAAGCTAGCTGCAAGTAATAAATTCCGGTCGCTTCCATCACATAAAGACTCTCGATACCACACTGTTTCACCAGCTTTTGAAAACAAAACCAGCTTTATTATTACCTACTTCCAGGTGCTGAAGCTTATCCACTAGGGAGAAGCATACCGTTAAGGTATCTTTACTTACATCAATACCAATTACTTTTTGTTTGGCGAATAGAATCATAGCTTAAAGTGTTAACCAAAAGGTAGACTAAAAAAGAAAGAAGAGTAATGGTAGCTTTCTCTATCCTCTTGCAAGCTCTTTAGGCTTCATGGAACTGTTCAAAGTACCCATAAAAAAGGAAGGGGATTATCATGTAAAACAGGTTCTTAAGACCTAATAAAATTGCGAATCTTACTCCTTCCTTTCTTCTCTTTTATCCCAATATAAGCATCAAAGCAAACATAGGATAAAAGTGGTTATAAGCCAATTTTGCTGAACAGGCTACAGATAATTATTATAAATTAGAGTTTATATATTTTTAATTTAGCTACAATAGTAATGCTTTCAAATTTGCTTTAAACAACATCACAATTGGTATGAAATGGTACGATTGGATTGCTGCTGGTATTTACCAATCTCCACCCGTTGATTTTTTATCTTTGCTTCTCCACAATGAGCCCAATTAAATATAAGCAGGATAGATTTTGACCGGGATCTTTCTAAAACGCAAAAGAGATTGACTGGTAGAGTCAATCTCTTTTAAAAAAACAAAATTCCGTCTTTATTTACTAAAAGCTTTCTTGAGATCTGCCACGGCTAAAGCCTGCGCTTCTTTAGCTTCCGGTAAGACGGTAGCCATACCGAAAAACTCGTGCGTTACACCGTTATACGTCTTTTGATTCACCGCAACCCCCGCTGCTTTTAACTTCTCGGCTAACATTTCGCCTTCCGTTAGTAAAGGATCCAGCTGCGCATTGATAATGGTGGTAGGAGGTATACTTTTTAGGTCCGGTGCTTTAGCTAGAGTAATCAGAGGATTGTTGCCATCTGCGGCACTACGAAGATATTGTTTAAAAAACCATTCCATCATAGGCTTATCTAAGGGTTTAGCGCTGGCATATTGCTGATAGGACTTGGTATTGGTATCGTAGCCAGCGATTGGATAAACGAGCACTTGATAAATGGGAACCATGGCCCCTTTTTGCTTGGCCATCATACTCACCGCCGCGGCTAAATTGCCCCCGGCACTTTCGCCTACCAGGGCCACCCGCTTGGGATCCCCTTTGAGGGAAGTCGCATTTCTAAGTACCCACTCATATGCCGCATAAGAATCATTGTGGGCTGTGGGGAATTTATGTTCGGGCCCCTGCCGGTAAGCTACCGATATTACTACTGCCCCGGCCTGCTCGGCCAATCCTTGAGCGGAAGCGTTGTAGGTATCTAAGTTGGCAATGACCCAGCCTCCCCCGTGGTAATAGACAATCACCGGGAAAGGTCCCGGCCCCGTTTGGGGTGTATACACCCGGGCGTGGATCGAACCTCCCGCTACCGGGATGCTTTTACCCGTAGTATCGACCTGCGCCGGCGGCACGGGGATATTATTTTCTTGCATCACGTCCATTACCGCCGTCGTGGGACTCGGCTGCTGCCGGGCTTGTGGGGCGGACAAGGTAGGCAGTGGCGGGGCTTTATAACTAGCTAATTTCTCCAGCACTACTTGCATCGGAGCCGTTATTTCGGGCGCCCAGGTCGGTTTCGGTCCTTTGGGCGTTAACGCACCAGTGCTGGCCAGACTATCCGTGGCGTTAGCTACCGAATCAGCTGTCGTGCTGGCTGCATTAGCCGTGGTTTCCTTCTGCGGGGAATTACAACCCGCAACAAATAGACCTATACTAAGCAACAAAATACGGTATCGGACAAAGGAAGTTTGCAGTTTAAGCGTCTGTTTTTGGTTCATCTTTTTATAAGTTAGAAGCGACTTTTATTTAGGAAGTACGTACGTATAAAAACGGGTAAGTTGTTTGCTTTTCTTGGCTGGAAAGAAAAACTTTTTTCACTACCGTTGCCTATCCGCAACTCCTTTTGTTTATGGTCTAACTGGTTGTTAGCGTGCTCAAATCATTTAAATTGTTTGCTATAAAATGCTTTAACTGTACATTCCTTGCTACCAGATTCCCTAATCGTGCTACCTGATCTCGAAAAAGACCATTACACTACTGCAGTTGCAATAAAAGAAAGGACGGAACACCAACTTGTTCGAGCACTCCGGGCGCAAGAGGAATCTGCCTGGAGGAATTTATATGAGGCGTATGCGCCTGCGCTGTACGGCGTTATTCTCCGGATCGTGAAAGGGGAAGCATTGGCAGAAGAGATTCTGCAGGAGTGTTTCCTGAAGATTTGGCAATCTTTTGGTCAGTATGATCCAGCCAGGGGCAAATTGTTTACTTGGCTAATTAACATTGCCCGGCATTTAGCCATTGATAAAATTCGTTCCCGGAGTTATTTAGAAGATTTAAGAACCCAAAAAATAGAAACAAGCCACTGGCCAGTGGGGTACCCTGGTTTCCAGCCGGAACATATGGGGCTGCGGAAACTAGTGGATCAGTTAGCTCCATCCCAGCGGATTGTTATTGATTTGATGTATTTTGAAGGGTATACGCAAAGTGAGATTGCTCAAGAACTGGCGATTCCTTTGGGTACGGTGAAAACCAGGGCTCGGTCTGCTTTGCAACTTCTGCGAAAATTAATGTAGTTTAAGTTAAGGTCCTGATGGCTGAAAGTTTATACTTCCAACTAAGCGAAATATACAAGTTCACTTCTTTTTAGGTTTAAGCTGTAAGATTTCGAGCAGCTAAAGGGTGGTAAGAAAGTTGAGCTAACTCAATAGCTAATACAGGGGTTATTTTAATCTAATGCAAGAAGAGCGGGAAATTAGACTAGAGCTAGTTTGCTAAAAGAAAGCAGTTACTTTACAACGGTTATTATGAGTTTAGCTAACATTGATTTAAACCAATATAGTATTGTGCGCCACCGGGATACGGATAAAGTATACGTGTACGAAACCGCTAAATACCCGCCTTTCAAAGCGGCAGCGGAGCATCAAGAATTGGGATGTTATGCGTTAGACCGGAATGGCCAAATCAATTTAGATACGCGGTTTACTTTTAAGAAAGAACAGCTTTTCTTGCAACCGATTCGCTGGTCCTAGAATTTAGAGGCAGGAGTAGATTTAATGTTGGGATCATTTTTCGATTAGTAAATAAGTGACCCCATCATAGGCTTCACCGCGACAGGTAAATGAGCCTAAGTGCTGGAGGCGATCTTCCAATTGCAGAATAACGGCATCCGGTATCGCTCTTTTTTTCATTTCCCGGGTATTGCGTACCAAAATATAGGTCTTGGTTTCGGTAACTTCTACTACCTGCTTTAAAAACAGCGGGGAAGGAGTAATTAAATACTCGTAGATTGCTTGTTTGGTTCTTCTTAACTCCATGCTCCTGCTGTCCTTTCTTCCGGTTTAAGTAATCCGTATTTGTAACAACGTTGTTTTTTCTACAATGATACTTTACGGTTGCTAAAACTATGCTGTTATTGTGGCCTGTTTAGGATAATAACAAGAAAGCCATGGCATTATGAGGTGAGTTAATTATTGTATGACGTAGTAAGCCAACCGTAGCAATCCACTTGATTGCTCGGCTCGTTTCTTTTTTGATATTTTAAGCCACTCTCTTAGTATTAGCCAAATTCTCGCCGATAATGTATACGTCTACTACCCGCCGCTTGTACGAAAATGAAGTTCTTACCATTTACCTGGAGCTGGATTTATCTTTACTACGCCTGGATTGGAAACAGCAACCTAGTAGTCCTGAATACCGAATGGGTTATCATCAGGCCATCCTGTTGGCTTTAGAATACAGAACCTTGTACTGGTTAACGGATTCCCGGCAAGTATTGTACCTGCACCAGGCGGATCAACACTGGATGTACGCTAAAATGCGGCCTTTGCTAAAAGGAGGTAAGTTGCAACGGATGGCGATTGTCTTACAACCTGAGACCTTAATCATGACCGACCAAAAACCCCTGCATGACAATACAGGGAATCCTTTCCCCAGCAAGAAGCTTTTTCACCTGGACTTCTTTCTGGATGTAGACTCCGCTTTAGCTTGGCTGCAGGAAAATAATTAAAGTAACAATTCCCTTTTTGTTCTTATTCTTTGGGTACCTCGATAAAGAAGGTAGAGCCTTGATTTTCCTGGCTTTCAAACCAAATCCTTCCCTGATGGAGTTCCACGATATTCTTGATGATGGACATACCTAAGCCCACGCTTTTTTCTCCCCGAAGTCCCGGTCGGCGAGCCTTGGTGAACTTATCGAATAAGGTAGCTTGCAAGGACTCCGGTATGCCAATACCGTTATCGGCCACCGTAATGAGAATGTAAGGATCCCGGTCTTCTAAAACAAGGGAAATGGTGCCCTTATCGGGTGTAAACTTAATAGCGTTGGAAATAAGATTGTTTAATACCTGCATGAACTTGAGTTCATCCACCTGCATGAAAATGGGTATCTGAGAAGGAATAAACGCGAAGTTTTTGGGGATTAAAGTAGTTCCCGTTTTATAGTTGTTCATCATGTCGGCAATGGCCCGGGCAATATCAACCCGTTCCTTGTTGAGGTTGATTTGGGAGGATTCTAAAAATTCGTTATTAACAAAGTCCCGGATTAAATCAGATCCCCGTTTGGCGTCGGCTTTTAGCATACTCATAATTTGATCCACGTCCAGATTCCCGGCTTTAATTTGATCCTCTAAGGCCCGTACTAGGCCTTGAATATTAGCAAAGGGGCTGGCTAGATCGTGGGAAAGTATTTCTAGAGTCGAGTCCTTCTTGGCGTTAAATTTCTGCAACGTAGTAATATTGGCTTTGCTACTCGTGGTATCATAAGCCCAGCCGCTGATATAATCTTGTTCTTCGTGTTGGACGATGTGCGCGTTTAGGCTGAGCCACTTAATGGTTTGATTGGGAGCAATAATGCGGAATTCTAATTGTACTGGGGTGCGCAATTGTCTTAACTTTTGGTATTCCTGAGCCATATAGGTCTTATCTTCCGGATAGATCAAAGGCAAGAGTAAATCAGGCTCTACCAGAAACCGCTCGGGTGATTCTTGACAGAGCTCCCAAAAAGCGGGACTGATGTAAGAAAACTGGTCTTCGGCTAGGTTATAGGAAAAATAGAGTTGGCCGAATTGGGTGGTAGTCGCTTGAAAATTTGCAATTAAAAGGGCATCGTGGTTTATCTTCATGTTGGGAGGCGCTAGCAAAAATAGGTTCGGGTAAATAAAGGGTCGTCTAGGCAAACTCCGTATACTGACTTTTTAGCCAACGGGAATGGCATAAAAACAAGAAGTTTCTCGCACTATAAGAAGTAAGTCGAAAGCCTTTTTTTGGTTTGATAATTACTCAGCAAAGATATGTTGCGACATAGGAACTAACCATCCGCCGGTTTTGATTTACTAGAATAAGAAACTTTAAACCCGATGTTATTGCCCAAAAAAGTTCTCGTGATCGATGCCGATCACACGGCTCTTTTCTTAGCCCACTTAGCTATTAAGGGCATTACCAAGGAAGTTCAGGTGCAGATGGCTCAAAATGGTCAGGATGCTTTAAACCTAGTGCGAACGGATTGTTCCCAGGAGCAATGCCCTACTGTAATTTTTTTAGATATTCAGAGTTACCACCGTGACGAAATTAAGTTCTTAGAGGAACTCCAAAACGCACCTAATCTCAGACACCTGGCTTTGCGAATTGTTTTGTTTGCTTCGACAAAGGCTTGGAAGTGAATTCCTGAACGCCTAAGTCTTTGAATATTTCTATCTGCTGGGGAGTTGTGTTAATGGCTAAAAGCAAAAAGACGACATTATTATTCCTTAGAAGATCTATCTTATTTAAGGCTTCCATCAACTCCATCCCATCCATGACGGACATATGATGATCCAAAATCACAAAAGCCGGACAATTATTTGAGTTAGAACTGCAATTAGTTATCAGATAGTCAAAAGCTAATTTCCCGTTGGTAAGCACAGTTACTTCGTGCTTAATCTCCATTCTCTTTAAAATGTTTTCATTGATATAAATTGAGGTGGGATCATCATCCACTAATAAAATTTTATTAAGTTTTTTCATATTAAATGGAGGTCGTTTTATTGGATTCTAATAATGTACAATAACTTAAAGGGATTGTACTTATAAGAAAAGAGCTTAACCTGGGGCTTATTATATTTACTTAAGAAGCTTTTTAATCTTCAAAGTGCTCGTCCAAAATTCTTCTTAAAGCGGCTTCCGTTAAAGGCTTATTCAATAATCCTGTAATCTGGGCGCGTTCTACTTTTTCAACATCATTGGGGTTTAAAGAAGTAGTAAGCATGATAATCACCACGGATTGGCGCTGCGCCAGTTCTAGTTGCTCGTAGGCCTTCAGAAACTCAAAGCCATCCATCACGGGCATATTAATATCCAATAAAATGAGCTGGGGACATTCCGGTCCGGGGCAGTTGGCCTGAAGAAGTTGCAAGGCTTCTAAGCCATTCAGTGCCACCAATAGCTTTTCAGCTACGTCTAACTTTTGAAACAAACGTTTGTTCAGAAAGTTAGCAGTAGTGTCATCATCCACCAGCAAGGCGCAAGTAATTTTAGGCATGTTCTATTTTTCTATTAATCTTTATAGTTTCTATTAATCTTTATAGTATTAATAAGCAGCTTTACTAGCTGGCTGGTTGGTCTCGTTTAAAATAAGCCCGGAACGTGGATCCTTGATGGAGAATGCTTTCCACTTCAATTTTCCCACCGGCATTCTCCATGATCTTCTTGACCATGTACAAGCCAATACCGGTTCCTTCCACGTGATTATGCAATCGCTTAAACATGGTAAAAAGCTTGGTACTACCGGAAAGATCCAGGCCTAAGCCATTATCCTGCACCGAAAGTATTTGGTATTCTTCCGTTTCGGCACAATGGATACGAATTAACGGGGCACGTAAAGAGGAGTGGTATTTAATAGCGTTAGACAGTAGGTTATAAATAATGCTGCGTAAGTTCTTGGGCGAAAACCGGATCGTGGGGCAGTGAGTTACATCGACTTCTATTTGCGCTTGCGAAGCTTGTATTTTAGTAGCCAAGTCTAACCGCACTTCCTGGATCAAGGCGGTTAAGTCGATGGGGGTGGCTTCGCGGCTATTTTCTTTTTGCAGTTTGGTGATTTCGGTTAAATGTTCAATCGTGCGTTTAAAACGCTGCACCGAATCTAAGATTAAATGCAGCGTGTACTGCACGTCTTCTTCTTGCAGACTAGCGGGAGAAAGCTGATCCTGCAGGGCCTCTATCAAACCTTCAATGTTGAGAATAGGGGCTTTTAAGTCGTGCGAAGCAGTGTAGATGAAATTATCCAGGTCCACGTTCACGCGCCGGAGTTGCTCATTAGCCTTCAATAAACTATTTGCTAGAGCCGTTGCTTGTTGTTCACTTTTCTCAATAGCTTCCCGAGCTTCCACCTGATCGGTAATATCTTGTACCAAAGTGTAAAAACCGATTACTTCCCCATTCTGACGATCCGGGATATAACTGGTACGAATGTGTTTCGTAAAGTCTTCCCGGAACGGCATGGTAGCTTCAAAATCTACGCGTTCGCCGGCTAAAGCCCGGTCGATATATCCTTTGATGTTAGGATAAGCTTTTTCCCCCGCTATCTCGCGGATGGGTTGACCTAATAGATCTGCTGCTTTACGGTTGAACCAATTCTCGTAAGCCCGATTGGCAAACCGGTATTTCTCATCCAGATCCAAGTAGCCAATGAGTACCGGTAAAGCATCCGTAATAAGCCGGAGCTGTCGGGCACTGGCTTCACTGGCTTGACGGGCTTTTACCTGCTCACTGACGTCCGTAGCAACGGCCGCTACGCTCATCACCCGCCCTTGATCATCATGTAAAGGTTGATAAACAAAGTTGAGATACACCGTTTCCAATTGATCATTACGCTGGAATAAGGCGGCTACTTCATTAGCTACAAAAGGCTCTCCGGTGTGCATTACTTGATCGAGTAATTCTCGAAAACCTTGGTCGCGCACTTCCGGCAACGCTTCAAATATAGCTTTGCCTAATACCTGCTCCGGAGTCCGGCCCCACAAGGCCGCTACCCGGGTATTGGCAACTTCAACCACGTATTCCACACCCCGGAAAATGGCTACCGCCACGGGAGCTTGTTCAAAAAGGGCTTGCAGCTGTTTTTGCTGCACTTGCTGCTGCCGTCGGGCTTGTACTTGCTCGGTAACGTCGTAAGCAAAAGTAGAAATCCCCGCAATCTGGTTGTTTTCGCGGTAAGCCTGGTAGGTAAAAGTAAAATACTTTTCTACCGCGGGTTTTCCGTCCGGCTGATCTACCAGTAGGGGTAACTCATGACCAAAGTAAGTTTCACCTGTTTGGTAGACCTGATCCAAAAGCGCCACGAAGCCGCCGGGCGCTGCTTCGGGTAAAGCTTGGGCGATGGGTAATCCGAGTAACGGCCGCCCGGTGAAAATTTGTTGAAAGGCGGCGTTAAAGTATTCAAACCGGTGTTCCGGGCCGCGATTAATGCTAATAGCGGCGGGCGTGCTCGCAAATACTTGGTAAAACGTTTCGCGTTCCTGAACCATTCTTTGGGCGGTAGCCAGTAATTCGATTTGTAAAGCTTCCGCGCGTTGCCGGGCTAATACCTTCTCCGTAACGTCTACGACAAAGGCCAGAACCCCTTGTATTTGCCCAAACTCATTTTTTAGGGGTTGGTAGATAAAATCGACGTAAAGTAGCTCGGGTTTACCCGTTGCTTGGTCATAAAGCTGGGCCGGCGTTTCCGTTCCTCGAAAAGGAATACCAGTGGCATACACCTGGTCTAACAAAGCAATAAAGCCTTGTTCCACTACTTCCGGAAACACTTCCGCCACAGTCCTTCCTAAATTTGTGCGATTACCCGAAAGGGCTTGGTAAGAATCATTGAAGAAATTATAGCGATGCTCCAAACCCACTAAAGTAGCAATAGAAGCAGGCACCTGCCCTAAAATTTGCTGGAGTTGATCTTGCTGCTCGCGTAATTGTTCCCGTTGTTGTTGGGTTTCCCGTAAAGCCTGCTGCAAGGCTTCTGTACGAGCCGCAACAAGCGATTCTAAGGATTTATTAAGTTCTTGCAAGGCTTGTTGAGCTTGCTGTAACTCTAGGTTTGTACTTATTAATTCTTCATTGCTAGCCTGTAATTCCTCGTTTATTGCTTGAAGCTCTTCATTGAGTTCTCGGATTTGTTTACTGCTCACCTCTAGCTGCTGGCGGGCTTTTACCTGAAGAGTTACTTCATAGGCAAACACCATAATACCATCTACTTGGCCGGCTAAATTGCGCGTGGCCTGGTAGATAAAGTTATAATAATTGTGCCCTAGTTCGTTGCCGGAGTTCTCATGGTCTAGTTGCACCAACATTTCGTGCGCATAAAAGCTCTCTCCGGTGCGATACACTTTGTCTAATAAACCAAAGATGGGCTGGCCGGCTAGTTCCGGCATGGCTTGTGCAATGGATTTACCTAATAAAGGTCGTTTTCCCACTAACTGCTGATAAGGTGGATTAACCAGTTTAAAAACGTGGTTTGGTCCTTGAAAAATACAGATCAGAGCGGGTGCCTGCATCAAGATACTGTGTAGTTGCCGTTTTTGCAGATTGGCTTCGGCGTAGGCGGCTTGTTCCCGAGTTAGGCTCTGCTGCACTCGTGTTTCAGCCAGTACTTGTTCGGTTATATCCGTAACCGAATGGATAATCTGGGTAACCCGACCCTGTTCATCTACTACAGGCCGGCTATCCAACCGCCAATAGCGTTCTAAGAACTTCCCGGTATGCAGAGGATCTGCTACATCATATCGCTGTTGAAGTATTTGTTGACGTTTACCCGTTCTTAATACTTTTTCCAATAAGGCTCGCAAATTAGCCGTTCCTTTCACCCCCGCTAGCTGGGGATTATCCGGGAATACCTCCCAAATAGAATGACCGATTAATTGCTCCCGGTCAGAAAACGACACAACTAAAAAATCATCACTAACGGCTTCAATTAATAACTCGGCAGAGAGCAGCAAGAAGGCACCAGGCAAGGCGTTAAAAATAGCATCATGGCTAGTAGCTGAAGAAAAAGCAGACATCAAATAGGAAAAGTAGTATCTAAAGAAATTCGTTAAGATAAGAAGTGCCACTAGGGCATTTATTACCCCCAAATTAGCAAATTTATTCTATACTGTATTTGCTTGTTTTAGTTGATATTATGATTAGTAAAAGGGAAAACTTGCTTGTTTAATGTTTCAATAATTGTCCAGTAAACCTAAAGTTCACCTGATCCATTAGAAAACGGGGTAATAAGCAGAAGAATGCACAAAAAACAGGGAAGCTTTGGAGTTGATGAAAACATTCCATAAAGCCATTCTTTAAATTAATGTGCCTGTTTGATTTTAGAGATGCGTTTAATAGATTGAATGGATACAAGCCACCATCTTCCATAGGCAATCAAAGAGCTAGCTACTGGCTTTATTTTCTAATCGGATCAGTTTTGTTCACTTCTCAACAAATTTCAACTAGCTTTCACCTGCTCGTTGTCGCTTATATAATCTGTAACCCCCATGTATGAAGATTCTACCATGGCAAACGACCCAACGAAATTTATCATTAATTTACAGAAGCCATTATAATTGAGAACGTGAGGAGGTGCCTGTTAACCACTCCAAAGCAGCTTCTTTGCTGGTAAAGTTTTTAATCAAATAACTGGATGGTGGGGTAGTTAAGACTTGAGCTTGTATCCAGTGCGCCATGGCTTCTAGTTTTGGGATAGAACTCACCAAGCGCGCTACTTTTTTTAAATGCGTTTGCTTGAGTTGGAGGGACACGCGGTAAATAAGGTGATTGTACTGCGTATCTTCTACTTCCACCATTGCCCGGCTAGAATCCAAGAGTATGTTTTGCACCTGGTAATCGTTGACATAATTTACCATAATCCTAAAACATTCTTCGGCTTCACTTAATTTATGCATTCGCATATCAGGTAACGTGACAAATATCGTATCCGAAGCCGAATCATAATCCAGAAGAAAAGATCCATCGTCAAATAATATCATGGAACAAACAAAGGAATGAAGAGGAATATTTATAATAATTTAAAAACCAGTTAAATCAAATTTAGTAAATATAGGCATAAACGTATTTACTTGGTTCTGTGAAGTCTCCGCAAAATGTGAATTTACTTTTAGCTAACTTAAACTAAATTTTGAATAGCGGTTGATATAAGTAATATAGGATATCTAATCCGAAAATGAGCTGACCAAGTTCATCTCGCAAAAGGACGGAATAATGATACTAGAATAAGCTTGGTATCATTAGGTCTTTTCTGGTTTATAGCCATCTTAAAAAAGCATCTCTTAAAATAAAAACCCTGCTGTGTTTTTGAGATGCATACTGGAGATAGTAATTATTATCTCTGATGAAAATATATAGACACGTTTTGAAAAAAGTACCCAGCAAGGTGCGCTCAATAAAATATTTAGCAGTACTTCAAAATAAGCGTTGGACTATTTCACAAAAGTTTCATTGACAGCCTAAAATTAAGAAATGCAATGAATTTTGCTTCTAACATAAAAAAGGTTCTTACCCAAACAAATATATAAATATTAATAAATATAACCTTTTATTTATATTGTTTATTAACGATATTGTTTTATATTTAAGGCAAATAATCATCCACTTATACTTATTGGTTTCATGAAAAAAATCTATTTTTTTTGCCAGGCCTTATGGCATGGTAACTGGAAAAATTATGCTTTTTCCAGCTTACTAGCTTTGGGGTTGTTATTCTTAAATGCCTGTAGCCTCCAACCGGAAAAAGGTTGGCAACCGGAAGTGAAAACTACTACCAGCGCTAATGTTATTAACCCCAATACTGAACAACCCACTGTTTTAGGTAGCCAGTTACCCAATCCTTATCTACTAGCTAATATGCGCCGGGCGTATACCAACGTAAAAGGCGGCACTTGGACCACGTTGGCCGCTACTAATTTGTACGTTCGGTTTAAGCCTACTACTAAAGAGCAATTAATTACCCTCGAAGAAACTCTGGATTTAGATTTATTTGATGAACCATTGGATTATCAGGTAATAACCGAAGGTGATTATTATCAGGACCCGGCTGTGCCTAGCGACCAAATAACTTGGCAATATGCAGTAGTGCCCACCAATTTTACTTTTCCAGCCGGAATCACGTATCAAACCTTAGCTTCGGTGCATATCCCTACTGACATAGCCGTAGAAGTTGAAGCCGAACGGCTAGCTGGTTTAAACGCTGATGGCGATGATTTAGCCGGCAACGCAGCCGCGATAACCCAACGGATACCTGATTGTAACCCAGGTTACCATTTTGACTACGATCTAAATAAGTGTGTGCCGGATGGTTGCCCTACTGGTTACGTCTGGGATGATGTATTAAAGAAATGCGTATCGGCTCCGGTTACTCCGCCATCACCCGCTGTTTCGACCATCGGTAAAATTAATGTGCAGGATACGCAATTAGGAGTGCAGGGACTACAAAAATTGCGGGTAGTGGCTAAGAGGTGGTTCAAGATAGAGCGCATGTATACTAATAGCACCGGTAATTTTACTTCTACTGCAAAATTCCGGAATAAAGTTAAAGTAATTCTCAAGTTTAAAAACGAAAACGCCAGTATCCGGAGCATCCGCGGTGTCCGTTTTTGGCAAGTAATTTCCTCAGTAAAGAAAGTGCTTGGTAAGTTTTCGGGCAGCCAGATTAATAACATACCGGCTTATACGTTCGTTAGAAATAATGATGTTAATTCTTTACAAACCCGGGATTGGGTAGCCGCTACTACGCACAATGCCGTACAACAATACCGATCTTTAATTATTGCGCAGGGAACTAGTGCGCCGCCAGCCGGTTTACGAATTTTAATCAGCAACTGGGGATCTTTAGGTGGAACGGGTGCTGCGCCTCTATTTGGTATTAGATTTTGGGATGGTTTAGAAACCGCTTTTGTCAATAACTTTATTGCTTCCGCTGTCAATCCTGTTGCGGGTGGATTTAACACGATGGTTGGCTACTTAAAACGGCAGATAGATGTAGTGTACAATTATAACGTAAGCGATTATACTAAGATTAACTCCGATTTAGTGGTAGAAACAATTTTTCATGAATTATCGCACACGGCTCTGTATACCCAAGCTGGTAATCTCTGGTACACCGCCGCCGTTGATGCTACGATTAATGAAATTATTAGCGCTACTGTTTCTTCCTCACCTAACCCTTATGGCCGGGGAAACACGAGTAGTTCGCCAATTATTGCTTTAAATGAAGGATGGGCCAGCCACTATGGACAATTTCTAGCTGATGCGAGATACGGTACTAACAGCTCTTGTGTACGGGTGCAAGACTATCAAACCAGTACTTGCTCTAATGGTACTATAAGGCCGCATATAGCCGCATTAGAAGCGTTTAATCCACTTTTACCTGATGATCCTTTCAAATGGATTCCAAGAGGACTTTTTCAGGATTTAATCGACAATACACCAGGTGAAATTACAGTTAATGATCAGGTTTCTTTATATACCAATCTACAATTAATAAATGCCATTGATTCGGAGATAAGATCGCCGCAATTATACCGGGAACGGCTTTTATCCGAAAACAGTAATAATCAAGCAACCCAAGTTAGAGATTTATTTAGACAATATGGTTATCAATAAGAGACATAAATTCATTCATCTAATTGGCTTTATTTGCTTAAGCGTAATGCTAAGCGGCTGCCCTGATCCCGGTTGTTTGAATCCAAACCCCAAGTACAGCTTCGGGGTGACTGCAGCTTTTACGCCAGATAAAGATAAAGTGCAAGTAGGTGATACTATTTATTTAGTATCCGAATTTCCTAGTACCCTAACTCCCATTGGTAGTCAAGCTCCTGTAGATTATACAAATGCAGCAACTATTGGCAGTGCTATTACCATTGTAGAATACTTGCCCAATAAAGAACGTAAGTGGTATGTGTATGACTTTGACTTTATAGCTATGAAGGGCGAAGCATTTAATTCCACAAATATACCCGTTCCGGAAGCAGCTGAAGGAGTTAGGTACGTGGAAACGAATGGTAAATACGAAATGAAGATTGCCATTGTACCGAAGAAGAAAGGTAATTATGCTTTTTTGTTGAGTAATGCATACAGCGATAGTCGTGCGATAAAAGGGAAAGATCGTTGCGACCGGGCTACTTTTAGCATCAGCTTACAAAATGATCATCAGGCAAGTGTTGCTTTAATGGAAAAGTGGTCGGATGGTCCAGTAGGAGAGCAAGGTAATGTTTATGCTTTTACAGTTAATTAGCTAATTTCAAAAAAGCTGTTTCAATATATGCTGAAACAGCTTTTTTGAAGCTTATTGTATTGTAGTTTATTAAATATTTGATTGCTGCAATTTTACCGAGAACATCTGTTATAAAAAAAGCAGCAACAATCCAGGCAAGCTGGTTATTAGACAATATGGTTATTAATAAGAAATATAAACTTGCCATTAATATTGATTTCATTACGCAGTCATTGTCCTAATAACTAGTATTATGTTAAATAGAAAGCATATTATATTAATTATTATACAAATAATTGATCAATATTTTTGTTTCAACTGCAAAATCGCTGATAAAAATATAAGATTTTAATTTCTTACTTAATTTATCTCTATTTACATCCTTAGTTTTCGTTATTGTGTACAATAAACTTTGCTCTTTCGTAAAGCTCATCAAAAGTTATTATTTCTGGATTTGTAGTATTCTTTCTATATAGTTCAAAAGAACGATATTTGTCTTTGTTTATACCATGTTCGCTTGAAAATTCGCTTAAATTCCCTATTACTAGATATGATTTTGGTTGATAATTAAAAACTTCTTCTCCAGTTGGATTTCCTTCCTGATCTTCAGTAATTATTTTTTCTGATAAAGACTTTATTGCTGAAGCAACAGTACCTTAAATTTGAGCTACGGCTCCAGCTAATTCTCTTGAAGGAGCCCAACAGCCTGAACGATAAGGTTTGTTATCAAGTAAAGGTGTAGTATTTGTTTTAATTTCAACAAAACATAAATTTGATATAATACCATTTGTCTTCATTAAAGCATCGACACGTTTTCCATAATTATTAACATTATGGCCTTGAACAACTTGTTCTAATTTCTTATCATCAAGACTCGACAAGAATATATAACCTAACCCATATCCAAAAACCCATTGATTCTTCTCAAAGAATTTTTGCCAAAGAGATTCATCCGTTAAATTGTTTTTGGTCTTTGCATTTTCAAAAAAAATTCTATCTGATAATAAATTTTGGTAATTTCCAAGTTGCTTTTTACGATATCCTATTGCAACAATATCTTCTTTCGTAATTTCTGACCTTATTATTTGAGTAAAAATTTCTTGATTATCATGTAATAAGCTTCTAGCTTGATTATCTGAAATTATCAATTTTTTAAGCTCTTCATCACTTATATTGATTGGCTTACTATCTGCAAGCTTTACATGTTGAATATTCTTTAAAAATTCAAAAAGTTTATTTATTTCATCTCCGATAAAAGCAAAACTTGCATTACGCGGTTTGTCCGTTCCAACTGAATAGCCTTGAATATTCAAAACAAAAATTCTTCTGTCATCTTCAATGAATTTTGCACTTATATAGGATTGTGCATTTATTCCATGTCTAAGCACAACTTCATCTTTTATTATACCAAAAGCATACGTATCGGGTGAGTTAATCACCTTCGAAGCAATTCGTATTTTCCTATTTAAATTGCCAAAACTCTTTAAACTAGGACTTATATAGGTTTTACCTTCCTTTGGATTTTCGTAATTATCCATTTCTTAATTTTTTCTGTGAACGGTAGCTTAATTTATAATGTAAAATGAACCTCTTGCTAACAGTGGTATTTTTTATTGAACTCTAGTTTAATCTTGTTCAGTTCCACTCCAACTTCATCATTTTCTGGATATATAACTTCATTCGGCATAGGTAGAAAAAATGTATCCCAAAATTTTCCATCAGAATTATCAACAAAAAATTTTGCTACCATTCGGTTTGCCAAGTCGTCCCCTTGGGTCTTTATAGGTCTAAAAGGATATTTGCCAACTAAGTACCCTTCCTGATATCTTGGTCTAAGTGCTTTTATTGGCATTATGTTTTGAAGCTTTATCAAAACTATTTCTGAATCAGAATAATATGAAATACTTTAATTGGGGTTCACCCATAGCAGGTTGAAGTACCAGACCCCCATTTTATTAGGATCAATCTGTAAGTATTCACTAAATTGGATAGTTTCATTAATTTTGCTGCATTCTTTGGGTTAAAGCCTGAATCCAGTTATTAAACCGAATACAGCGTTGCATAATAATGGAAAGTGATATTTCAGTAGCGATAACTGGACCGTGTAAGGTCTTCTTGTACCCTGGGATAAGTTTTTCCAATCGTTTAGATGGGGCTGTTTCAGCTCCATCGTTCAACATTTCCGGATTATCATGTTCCTGTACAGCGCTGTACAATTGTTGCTTGTTTGCGTCCGATAAATCAGGCAAATAATCAAACCCAGCCGTATGGGAAAATAATAATCCTTCAAACTCATGCAATTGAATATAAGGCAAAAAACGGTGGCTATTAATATCGTTAGCTACAGCATTTTCCAAAAAATCAACTCGTTTATATTTGTCAATTATAGTTTGGGCTTGAGCATATTCCGGAAAATCTGTTCGTAATCGGAAATAATCAATTAAAGAAGTTACAATTATATCTTGTTCCCGTTTTAATAGGTTTTCGGCATTTAGCTTATAACGTTGGTAAGTAACATCTCCTCCTTTAAAACCAGGGCTAGTGCTCATTAAAATTGCCCTTACATCATATATGCCTTTATCATAAAAATAATGACTGAGCACTTCATTGATAAACTCTTCTTCGGTAGGTCCTTCGGCTAAAATGTATAGTCCTCTCATCTGGGCCGACCTCCCAATACATTCTTCTCCCAAAGCTCCCCTAAGGTGTAATCCTTAAGCCATTCACGAAGACTTTCCTCCGACTGACGGGTAAATACTGTTTGGTTGTCCCTTCGGTCTACTACAATAATATCATCAGCAGAGAATTCATCTACCAGGTTTACCGATTGAGTAGAAACGATTATTTGTGATTTAGAAGAAGCACTTTTTATCATAGCGGCTAGTTTCTGAATGGCAAAAGGGTGCAATCCTAATTCTGGCTCGTCTATTATAATGGTTTTTGGAATATCTGGTTGTAGTAATAAAGTAGTTAAAGCAATAAAGCGCAGAGTACCATCAGATAGATTATGTGCATTAAAATATTCGTCGGACCCTTTTTCTAACCAGTTTAAGAAAATTACGTTTTCGTTTTTAGCATCAGGCTTTAAATTAAACCGATCAAAAAACGGCGCCACTGAACGAATGGTGTGCTCAATCATTCTAAAATGTTTGGGATGAGTATCTTTGATTTTAAACAGATAGGCAGCTAAGTTACTGCCATCTTCTCGCAAATAAGCGTAATCCTGCGTTTTTGCTACTTGCTTCAAAGAGGAATTTGCACTCGTATCGTGAAAGTGAAATACTTTAAAGTCCTCAAAATAATTACTTAGGTAAAAACTGCGATCTGCCCCGTGGTCTTTTAAGTTGCTTTCAGGTTTACCAATAGTATCTAAATCCATGTAATGCCATTTTTCACCGTAATGATAAGCGAAGACATTATAACCAGCTGTTTCTTCCTCAAAATAGAATCCGCTGTCTTGAGCTTGTGGTACTAACTTAAAATCATATCGGTTATTAACATTATTATCATTTGGTTTAAAAACAATGCCCCCTGCTAGATATTCAGATACTTTACGGCCAAAATATAAAATACGATCTTCATACCCATTATCTGCTACATATTTACGAAGTCTTTGTTGGTAAATGCTGTTAAGTAATTTAAAAAAACTGATGAAATTACTTTTCCCCACTCCGTTAGGCCCAATTAAAATATTAATCGGCTTAATTGATATTCTCTCACTATCACGAATGGATTTAAAATTTTCTATGTAAACACTTTCTATTGGCATTCTTTTAACTCTTCTAGAGCTTTTACATAATTAGTAATAAATATCTTAGAATGGTAAAGACTTCTCACCTTGACTTTCAAAATCTTCAATAAGCTTTAAAAAAGCCTCACCTGAATTATTAAAAAAACGATTAAAGAATTCTTTTGTACCCATTCTTAAATAATATAAAGCTTCGGATGGAACTTGTTTGATGTTGAATTCAGGCAATTCTGAATAAAAAGCATTCCGTTGTATATCTTCTATGTAATTAGTTAGGATTTTCTTTGCTTCTGAGTTATTTTCATTAAGATGGCAACCATACAGATCATGATCTATAAAATGATCTACCTTTAAGGGTGGATTAAATGCAAAAGATGGATTTACTATGATGATCTTTTTGTTTTTATAACCACCATCTTTTACAGCTTGAATAAGTAAATTATTTATATATGGATCAAAAAAACTATAGCCAATAATAAAAAAGTAATTTCTTTCTTTTAATTTATTGCTAAAATTTTGAATTAGGCTGAAAAAAGGTTCTACAGAAAAAACTTTGTGCCATGCCCAAATATTATAACTGGATCATGTTCAATTCTATTTTCTCCTTCGATATCTTCGTAATATTCATCAATATCAGATTTTTCTAAAACAGTTCCATCTATAAGCCTGGTCCAATCTAATGACCCATGTAATTTGTATAAATTAATAATATTAAATTCATCAATACTATCAGACACATTAAATCCTCTCCATTCGCCACTATAGAATCCTCTATATGGCTTCGCTTTTTGTTCAGAAAAATGTTGTTCAATTACCTTGTCATAATTCATAGAAAAAATATCAAAGGTTATTCTTTTATCTGTATTTCTTTGAAAGAAATCATCAAGTGGCTTTAAGAAATCTGTTTGTTTAACTTCAAGCCATTGGGGAATAAGCTTATTTTTAATTGTATCTTCAATTTTATGATAAAGGCCAAACTTATTTTGCTCTTTGAATTGAGCTTCTAATCTAAGAAGTTTATCAGCCCAATTACCAGTTACAGGATAAGGTAAAAAATTATCTCGGTTCTTTATTCTTCTGATTAAAAGTGCTAATTCTTCAATATTAGGCTGCAATGAATATTCTCTATTTACTTCCCAAGTTTTCCATTCTGAATGATAATTTAAACAAGTAAGTAAAAACTTTATGGTTTCTCTTTCGATTTCTGTAAAAGGATCCTCCTGATTCAAGCAGATAATTTCAGTCAACGCTTTCAGCATATCTCCTGACATTTTGCAACCAGCATCATAGGAAGCACCAGCTCCAAATATAAATAGGCTTTTATCTATAGCTTGTTTAATATCCATATTAAATAAACCAAGCTGTTTTTTGTGAAATTCGGTTTTCAGGAATCCTACCATTTTCAAAATGTACTGCAAACTCAGCAATCATCTTTGAATACTGAGTTGTCACAGGTTGACTTTTTTGTTTAAGTCCTTTCCAATACAATCTAGAAAACTCATAAACTTGACTCAGTAGCTCTTTATGGCTAAAACCCCCAGTTTCAGTATTATACAATTTAACTTTGATAGGATACTCCTCTGCACTAATTGGTTTAAGTGGATTTTTCCAGTATCTTTGATTATTGAATAACAGATACTCGTTACTAGTTTTTCTTAATCTAACAAAAGTTCCACTAATGGGCATCCCGTAATTAAACTTTACATCAAAACATATATCTGTACTTACTTTTGTATCATTTACTTCTATCAATGCAAAAGGAAGATTAAACCTGAATTCATCTCTAATCAACTTATCAATCCTATCTACATCTTCTTTGCGAGGTGGTTTATAGTAATGTATGACTAGTCGATCCGGAGGATTATTTTGGTTAGCTTCTAAAAAATTTTGAATCGAGTTCTTTAAAGCAATTATTAAGTCATTTCTATTATTGCCATTAAAGGATTTAACATGCCTAAGCTTTCCACTATTATCAAAATAGACAGCAGTTCCTAGAACAAGATTTTCTTCAAAATATTCTTCATTAAAACCAACAACTAATTCATTATATGGTTTTCTTTTAAGTTTCCAAGGTATGCCACCAACTTTAGCTAAAATGGCAACAGAAATATTAGGAAGATGATAATGAAAATTTGCTCCGTTTATTTTTGTACTATCTATTGATTGCGAAGCAATACTTTTTTTTAAAAGTTTTTCTTTTATTAAATAATATAATTTGTTATCTGATAAATCTGCAGATTCTTTTGAGAAAGGTAAAATTACCAATGCAAAGTAATCCGCATATGATTCATTTGTCAGTACGCCATTTATAAAATTATTGAATTCATTTAATAAAGATTCTTTGTTTGAATATTGCAATCTTTCATTAGCAATGTTCACAGAAATACCAGCATAGCTCAATAATCCTGGATAATGTTTATAACCTTGCTTTATATATGAAAAAGATTGTTAGCTTGTTCTCTATTTTGATAAATAAATAAAATTTTTAAATTGTCTGCTATTCCATTTGGCACCTCGTAAGGCCCACCATCTCGCATTCCACTTGCCGCATTAACGTCAGTCAAGCCCTTACCAAATAGTATTTGGTTTTTATCAAAATCCACTTGATCAACATCAGCTGGATGCACTGTTTTGAATCCTCCACTCTCAAATCGTAATCCATTCTCATTATCAGATTCATTTAATAGTATAGAATAGATGTCATTAATAGTTTTAAAATGATTTTGATAAAAATATTTTTGAGGTTTATTTCTAATATTTAATTGTTTTCTTTTGTCTGCATTTGCTATAATTAATCCATTTTGATTTCCAATGTTGAATTTTGCTCTTTTTATGAATCCATCTTCTGAATCTACTATTTTTAAATGATCAACTTCACTATTAAAGTCATGTTTAATATTACTTATTAGAGTATCAGTACTTCCGATACTTAATGATATTTCATTTTCATATGGAAATATTACAACATCAAATCTAGTATAAATAGCCCATTCTGAGTTATAATTATTTGTTTTTTGAAAAATTGCAAGATCTACACCTGTAGGAAAAGGCTCTATTAAGAAATTTTTTAACGAAAAAATCTCTATTAATTTTTTTTTAATGTAAGCTCTCCTTAAAAATGGTAATTCTAAATACTTTATGTCTAATTTTTTAAAGTAAGTATCAGGAGTATGTGAGTTATTGAAATCAAAATATACTTTAGACTTTGCATTATCATGAACTTCTGGTAGTTGTTGCTTTAAATGAAAGATAATGTTCTCAAAGTCATTATTGGCAATTTTACTGAACAGAAAATCTGCATTTTTAGAGAACAATAATGGTTGCTTAACACTTAGTGCCAAAATAAACTGTTCTATTGAAATCTTATATTTTAACCTATTTATGATTAAGCTACTCATGTCTTTTATTAATCGTTTAAATTCAACCTTCTATATTTGCATAATCGTGTTAGTCATGTAGTACTGGTCAACAATGATGAACTTTATTTAACCGCACAACGCTTTCAAGATTATTTCAATTGATTTCAGGTTTTTCCAATTCTATTAAAGATACTGTTTAAATCCTATTTAAATATATTTCCTTTTGATTCTTCAGGCCTTCTCCCCTTCTGTAAACTAATTATTAAAACTTGGAACTGAAATCTTTTAAAAATATTCAACTATGCTTTTTCAAATATCTCTTTTTCACTTTTGGATTCAATTACAAACTGAATAGATATGAATTATTGACTTTTTCTCTTTTTTACAAATCCCTTTACATCCACACCTGCAAATTCTAATATTTTATAAAGTGTAGGTTGGCTTTTAATATGGAACATGCTACGAATTTCCTCGGTACTCCTATTATTCTTCTCGTACACTTCTTTCACTTCTGGTGCTATTCTTTTATAACGTTCGTTTAAACCTGAAGGCCTCCCTCCTGTTCTTCCTCGTGCCCGAGCGGAGTTTAAACCAGCTTGGGTTCTTTCCCTAATGATGTTGCGTTCATGTTCTGCTAGAATGCACATAAATTGAAAGAACAAATTACCCATAGCAGTGGTTGTATCAATGGCTTCGCTCAAGGATTTTAGATTTACTTCTCTTTTCTTCAGCTCTTCAACTAATTGTATTAGTTGCACAGTATTTCGTCCCAAACGATCCAGCTTCCAAACTACTATCGTATCCCCCGGTCGGGCATAGTCGAGCAGCTTTTCAAATTGTGGCTTGCTGGCTTTCACACCCGAGATTTTATCGGTGAATATTTGTTTGCAGCCTTCGCTCTTTAATGCGTCAAGTTGTAAGTCTAAGTTTTGGTCAAGGGTGGAAACCCGGGCATAGCCAATCTTGGTCATCTATGTAAGAAACTCAATGGAAGAAAGTAAAATACATTTAGAAATAATACATAGCAATATAAACAAAATTTTAGTAAACGCTTCAGTTATTTGGCACTGTGTAGAAAAACCCTCGTTTTTTTACACAGTGCCAAAATCGTCTATTCTTCTCTTTTGGGTTATATCGGTTAAAAATTATAATTAATGTTTTGGATACTTACCCAAGTATAGCAATTGTTTTTATCTCACGAATACCGTCTAATAAATGCAAAAATGGTTTTGATTTGTGAGATGATCCTTTGAGATTGGATATACAGCAAAAAAGACCTAGTGTAACCAGGTCTTTTCAATATCTTTTTTCCGTCGTTTCGTGAGACGAGTTTGGTCAACGCATTTCTATACAACTCAATTTTAAGTAGCTAAATAGAGGTCCTAGAGAAAAGCTTTTCAAGTTCATGCTGACTTACGTTTAAGCGCCATATTTCGTCTTTCCATCTGCCTTGTTGTCTTTCTTATTCAACGGGGCTTGCACCGTCAATTGATTTTCGGATGAGACATAAGTAAAATATATCTTTAATTCAGGATAAAACCAGTTCTGCAATCGGCCAAGTAAAATGAAAAACGGTGCCATTCCTACCCGTTGATTCGACCCAAATAGCGGTGCCCTTTAACTGCATAATTCTATTAACAATAGACAACCCTAATCCGGTGCTGGAATTGCGGTGCCGGCTACCTGTTTGGTAAGCTTCAAAGATCCTATTTTGATCCTCCAAAGGAATGCCTTGCCCATTATCAGCAACAGATATTTGCAGAAAGGAATCTACCCGCTGGCAGCTTACTTGAATCAACCCGTCCGGTTTGTCATTGTACTTAATGGCATTACTAAGTAAGTTGGTAAAAATCTGTTGCAGGTAAATTTCTTCGGTAAACAGAACGGGTAAGTTTTCAGTTACTTCGATTTTAATGTGAGCTGGCCCGTTTAAAAAGCTAATAATTTGCGGTAACAACTCTCCTAAATCTACTCTATTTTTATTAATGGTATGCCGTCCCATGCTGGAATAAGCTAATACATCCGTAATAAATTTATCCATGGTTTTGGCTTGGCCCAGTACCATCCCGATGGACTTCTTTACATTTGTAAAGTTATTTTCCTCTAAATCCTCGCTTATAATACTCGTTAAGGATAAAATATTAAATAAGGGAGATTTTAAATCATGCGAGATGATGTAAGCAAATTTATCAAGCTCTTGATTAATAGCCGTAAGTTGCTCGTTAGCTAAATTTCGTTCCTGTAATAGTTGGGTTATCTCGTGATTAGAAGCTTGTAACTGCGTATTTAAATTTTGAATTTCGGTTAACTGATGCTCCACTTCCATATTCTTTAATCGTAGCTGGTCGAGTAGTTCTAGCAGCTGCATGTTTTGATTTTTTATCTCTACGTAGGGAGAAACGCTTGCTTCGCTGGCAAAATGTTGAATCCAGCCTTGTATGATAGCATTATTGATGGGCGGATGGTTATGAGGGATGGCTTTATGCAGCTTCACCTGGGTTCCTTTTTCACTATCACTTTCAATAAACAATTGTTCTACCAGTTTCTTAGAATTATAGATACCCAGCCTTTACTAGAGTATGGCCGGTAATGGTTCGCTAACAATTCTTCGACGTTGGCAATGCCCCGGCCCCGATCACTGATCAACGCCTCTAAAAATAATCGTCCTTTATTTTCTATAAGGTTAAACCCAATCTGACCGTGACCCACGTGTTCTAATACATTGCGGCAAATTTCCGATACAGCAGTAGCAAATTTCGTCTGCCCAGCCATCGGTAAGCCACAAAATCCCGCTAATTGCATGGATCGTTTGTAGGCTAAAACCACGTCTAGCTCGTTTTCTATCTTTATTTTAATAACTTCCTTTTTCATTTTCATTAGGGACGGGTTCGGCCCACCAGCACTAAGGTGTCATCCGTTTTTCGGGTAAATTCTTTATAAATTACCGCCGCAATGATGCTGGTATCGTGTTGCAGCAAGTCCGGGTATTTGGTCAAATCCCACCGGCTTTTTAAACCATCGGAATGCAAGATCAAAATCTGCGTATTGTTCCAGACTATTTGATGATCATTAATGGTATTAGGCAGATTATGCCCCACGATGCCATTGTAAGACATCACACTTTTTGCTCCATCCGACGCCAAGACTCGGCCCGCGATATTACCTACTCCGCAATAAGTGAGCGTATTACTTTTCAGGTCAATACTGGCAACGTTCATCACTGCGCCCCGGGTTTTGAGCATATCGCTGTGTATTTTCCGAAGCAGCATACCGGGAGGAGAGGGCGTTTGCTTTTGAAAAGAAGCTACGGCGGCACTAGCAGCGATGTGCGCATTCTCCCCATGACCTAAACCATCAACCGCTAGAATTTGACAAACCCCGTTTTGTTGCACCATGGTCCAGCCATCACCGCATTCGGATTCACCCGGTTTGGCTACCATGACCGCGTGGAAGTCAAATTTACTGCGTTGACTCGCTTTGGGTTTCTGACCTTTCTTATACAAACGGGCCAAAAGCACCGTCCCCGACTCCCGGCGAGAGTAAAGATCAAATTCGTCGGCTACGCGTTTAATCGCGCCTAAGCCTTCTCCCCGGGAACCATAAGTAGAAGTGCCATCCTCCAGCATTCGCTTGGGATCCGACATCCCAGGCCCTAAGTCCAAGCAAAGTATTTCAATGCCTATAATTTGATTTTCATTGGTTATCGGTTTGGCCAGAATCTCCCCCCCTTTGGCGTATGCTTAATCAAGTTACTGGCCATTTCGGCAATGACAATATTAACTTTGCCGATTTCTACTTCCGAAAGCCCAAAACTGCTAGCCAGTTTAGTAATATCCCTTTTTACGATATTTACAAAACTTCGATCTACCAATTCAAACCGCACGTGCAAGTTATAATCCATTCTTCCAGCGTATGATCGTTACCGTGGTTCCTTTTCCGGGTTCGCTTTTAATATCAAATTCGTTGGATAAGCGCTTTGCTCCGGGCAAGCCTAAGCCTAAACTGCGCCCCGTTGAGAATCCATCCTGCATGGCTAATTTTAAGTCTTTGATGCCAGGTCCTTTATCCGCAAAGGTTAGCCGGATACCTTTAATGTTATTTCTAACAACTACTTCTATGGTACCGTTCCCCCCTCGGCATAGCGGAGCATGTTGCGCACCAGTTCACTAGCGGCGGTAATAAGCTTCGTTTGCCCCACTAGACTCATGCCAATTTTGGCCGCTAATTCTTTCGCTCGGTTCCGGTACAAAATGACATCGGGCTCCCGCTTTATCTCGAAGTTTTCCTTAGATAATGTCATCATAGAGATCTTCCTCGTCGGTTGGTGTAGGGCCAATTTTTTTACGAAGAAGTTCCATCCCCATCTCTACGTCTAAAGCCGTATGTACCCCGGACAAGGTTAAACCTAATTCTACTAAGGTTATAGCTACTGCCGGTTGCATGCCTACTACTACTGTTTCGGCATCCATTATTTAGACATAGAAGCAATATTGCCCAGTATGCGCCCCATAAAAGAATCAACGATACTTACCGCCGAAATATCAATCAGTACGCCCCGGGCTTCCGTGCGACTGACCATATTCATTAAATCACTTTCCAAGGTTAAAGCCAGGCGATCGTATAAATCGACCTGGATGGTTACGAGTAAAAACTCGCCATTTTCAGAATGGGTATTCTATCCATGACAATATCTAACCTTGAAATTTCTTTTCGCCCCGACGTACTTCTATATTCAGCATGCTATAAGCTAATTTAAGTGCACTGGCTAAGGAGGCTTTGGTATGGATATTAGAAAGATCAATACCTAAGTGCACTATGGTTTGGGCAATCTCGGCGCGGATACCGCTGATAATGCACTCTGCCCCCATCAGGCGGGTGGCACTTACCGTTTTGATTAAATGTTGCGCAACCAAGGAGTCAACCGCGGGTACGCCTGAAATATCCAGAATAGCAATCCGGCTACCGGTCTCCACAATTTTCTCCAGCAAGTTTTCCATTACAACCTGGGTGCGGGCGCTATCCAGGGTACCAATAATGGGTAGAGCTAGAATGCCTTCCCACACCCGAATCACCGGGTAGAAATTTCACTGATCTCATCGGTTTGCCTTAAAATAACCTCTTCTCTTCCTTTGATAAAAGTTTCCGTGGTGACAATACTCAAACTATCAAGCATATTGCTTATCTCAATAGTCTCCTGATAAAGTAGTTGAAAATTATCCTTTAGCTCTTGTTGTAAAATCTGGTTAAAGGTTTTTTTGAGACTAAATACAAAGAGGCTAGTTTCCCGAGGCGTAAAGCCTTGGCGCGCCCGAGTAATGGACAAGTCACTTAATATATCAATAACTGGTTGTAAAGATTCTGCTTCTAAATCTGTGGTACCCATATTTAATGCCTTTAAAGGGCATTTAGTAAGTCCTCGGATTGGGGTTTGGAGATCGTCATTCGAAATTAAATCTTCCCGAAGGTAGCGTCCGCCAGCTGATTGTTCATCCAGGCTTCCAAAATTTGTTTTTTCTTTTTCTTCAAGAAGAAATGGTTGAAGATTGCATAAGTTAGTTGAGTGAGAGTAAAAGGTATATATGAAGCAGATCCAAAACTTAATTTTGTTATCAGCTGACTCTAAAAATGTGATCTTCAAATTTAGCTATTAAGTTATCAATACATATTAATTTATATAGATTCTTTTGCTATTAACAAGTAATTAAGTGCCGTTATGTAGTTAGCGGTTTTTCAATACAATCAATTACCGGGTAATTATTAGCCCGGACCAGATCCATGTGATGTCTGAAACTACTAACAATACGATCTTGATATCCGCACTACTTAAATCGGCCGATGTTTGAAGTTCGTCTAGAAATTCAAAACCATCCATAACGGGCATATTCAGGTCCAGTAGAATTAATTCCGGACATTCTTCCTCTTGACATACGCGCTTTACAATTTGTAGGGCTTCTAATCCTGAGCAGCCGTTAAAACATCTACTCCAATCCCGGATTTCTTCAGCGTTCTTTGGGTTAAGAAAGTAGCAGTAGCATCATCATCTACCAACAATATTTTAATGCTATTAAATTTACGCCTGATCAGGGTACCATTGCCCTTACCCTAGAGGAGCGGGAATCTACGATCTTTATCACCGTAGCCGATAATGGCATTGGTATCCGGAATCTGTACAAGCTACCTTATTTGATAAATTCACCAAAGCCCGTCGTCCCGGTATTCGGGGAGAAAAAAGTGTCGGCTTAGGTATGTCCATCATCAAGAATATCGTGGAATTACACGATGGCCGTATTTAGTTTGAAAGCCAGGAAAATAAAGGCACTACTTTTTACATTGAAATACCTAAGGAATAAATTACCTGTCCGATAAGTACGTTATGTTAAGTGAGAAAAGTTTGATCTGGCTCTGTTATTAGCATTGATTAACAGAGCAACCTTTTCGTACTTATTTCTCCTACATAATTGGTAGACCAGGTACACGTTGAGGGTCGGTAACCAGCCGTGTTGCTGGTAAGCCGCTCCCACTTCCCGGTCAAGTACCTGGTACAAGCCTTTAGCCAAAACCGTCCGATCTATCCCCGGGCGATTGGACGAAAAAGAACTACTCGACGTGATGACTTTAGCCAGGCTAAGCTCTCCATCAATGCGCCACC